>JADGEG010000059.1 GCA_016744485.1 Arcobacter sp.
CCATATGGGAGAAAACCCACCTGAAAGCATAAAAAGTAAAAATGCAAGTCCCAATAGATAATATATATAAACTTCTAATTTTTTACTTCTATACATAATAAATACAGCTATAACTGTAACAAACCTTACAGAACTAGTCAGACCCATCATGGCAAAAAGCATAATAGAGAGCAACTTGTACATATAAAGATTTTTTCGCTCAAAAATAAGAGCATAAAGTAAAATCAAGCCAAAAAAAGCAAATTCAATAGAATAACTCGGAGGATACCACCATCTGTAGGCTATAATTTCTAAGGCTGTAAAAAGAAGATACTTCTCTTCATTACTTTTTATAGCCAATATCAATGACCACAAAAGAAAAGTAGGAAAAACAATGTTGAGCATGTCGGTATCAAAGTAACCTACCATAGTACGGTTATAGTAACTCCAAGCAATGCTTGCCAAAAGAGATGCTACAAAACCAATCTCTACTCTTTTTAGACTTTGAGCTATCAAAATCATGGGAATAACTATAAGAGAACTTAAAAAAATGGGCAAGTAAAGTATGACTGTTTCAAAAGTAAAAGGTAAAATCCAAGCAAAAAATGCTGGTAATTGTGAGCCTGCAATATTAACAGGGGAAAGTGCAAACTTACTAAAATCCCTATTTAATATATCTCTAGCTCCTTCTGCCCAAAAATAACCATCATTGGTATTTATCATAAACTGGTCATTCCAAATGAAACTATCGACTCCGTTAAACTGATAAATCCAAATTAAACGAATTACTATACTAAAGGCAAATGCTAAGCCTATATATATCCATAATTTATTTTCTTTTATTTTGTTGATTTCATGCCTTCTATATTGTTATTTTAAAATTTATTTCTCATTTTGTTTTCTGCAAATACTATCAACAAATTATAATTATGCTTTTCATTAGTTTTTATCTCTATATTTCATATTTTTATAATACTTACCTATATCGATATCTTCATATCAAATTATTTAAAATTAATATTTAATATTTAATATTGTATCTATATAAATCTTAATGGTCTATAAATCAATCATATGCACGATATTACTCTTCTACTCTATTTTTGAACTAGTAGAAAGTTAATATTATAAAACTATAAAAAAGTATTTATACATTATATTTATTTGGAAATACTTGTACTAACATAAAATCTCTTTTATTATTCTTAAATATTTATTTATAACAATCTTTTCATCAAATTCTTTAACTATTTTTTCTCTCCCTACTTTACCCATAATCATTTTTTCTTCATCAGTTAAATTTATTATCATTTGCATTTTATCAGCTAAATCTTGGAAGTCTTTTACCCTACATAAATATCCATTTTTTTTATCCTCAACTACTTCTTTGCAACCTACTACATTTGTAGCTATTATTGGCTTTTCCATAGCACAAGCTTCTAATAAGCTTCTAGGGATTCCTTCTCTATAGGATGGCAATACTACACAATCAACCTTTGATATAACATCTTCTACATTGTCAGTAGTACCTAAATAATTAATTAAATCATTGTCTATCCAAATTTGTAATTCATTTTTCTTTATCGCCGTATTATTAGCCGTTCCAACTGCTCCTAATATTTGAAATTCAATATTTTTGTATTTATCTTTAATGATTTTAATAGCTCCTATATATTCTAAAATTCCCTTATCTTTAAGCAATCTAGCTATCAATAAAAACTTAAATTTATTTTTTATTTTTTTAGAAGTAGGTACAAACTTATCTAAATCAACTCCACTTCCAGGCAATAGACCAGTTTTATTTTTTTGAATTAATCCATTTTCTACGAATAGATTTCTATCATCATTGTTTTGAAAAAATACTTTATCATTAAACTCTAACGCTATTTTATATAGTATTTTTGCAATTTTTGTCACAAGAGATTGTTTAATAAATATTGTTCCTAGGCCTGTTATATTACTAATAGATTTGATGCCAATCATACCTGCTACAATTGAACTATATATATTTGGTTTAATTGTAAAACTTAAAACTATGTCTGGTTTGATAACTTTGTAGAGTCTATACAAAATAATCATAGTTTTTAAATCGCTAAACGGATTTATCCCTTTAGGATCAATATTTACATCATAAAATTCAAATTCTTTTTTAATAAGCTCACTATATTTTTTATCGTAGGGAGCAATAAAAACAACTTCGTAACCATTATTTTTTAAACTTCTTGCTAAATTAAATCTAAAATTATAAGCATGCCATGAGTTATTTAATACAATCAAAATTTTCTTCATTATTGATTTTTCTTCCAAATTTCTAAACTATACATAGTCCAAAGCATCTTAGCTCTTTTTTCATCTGACACATTAACTCTTTTAGCCAATAATTTTTTAATAAATTTCTTAGCTATAAACTTATGGCTATAACAATCATTTTCTAAGGTAGTAAATATATTATCTTTTAAATCATTTTCCACCCAATTTTTAAGAGGTACTTCAAAACCCCTTTTGGGTTGATTTATTAGCTCACTTGGTAAGTAGTCTTTTGCTAATTGCCTTAATAAAAATTTAGTAGTTGTTCCTTTGATTTTAAAATTATCTGCTAATGTTGGAGCAAATTCCAACATATATTTACTTAAAAATGGACTTCTTCCCTCAAGAGAGTGAGCCATAGTTGCTATATCCATTTTTTTCAGTAAATCACTTTGTAAAATTAAATTAAAATCCATATATAATATTTTTGATAAACTAGAGATATTTTCTTTTTCTACACCCTTAATAAACTCGTCCATTTCTTTACATGTACGATTATCTTTAAAATCATAAACATCTTCAAATATATCATTTGTGGCACTATTATAAAAATCTAAGCCTGATTTGTTTGCCATTGCTAAAAGCCTATAAATATAATTGTAAATAGATTTTTTATTATGAGATTTTGGTAATATTTTAGTAAAATATGAAAAATATGAGGCTAGCTGTAGTAAATTATTTGCACTTGGGACATACCTTCTATATCCACCAAATAGCTCATCTGCTCCATCTCCATTAAGTATAACAGTAACATACTTTTTAGCCTCTTTTGATACATAATAACTAGGTATCGCACTACTATCCATAAATGGTTCACCATAATTTATAAGTATCTTTTCTATATCATCCTTTAAATTCATAGCAATATTGAGTTCATGATGATTTGTATCATACTTTTGTGCTGTTAGTTTTGCTAAATGTGATTCATCAAATGTACCATCAAATTTTACTGTAAAAGTTTTTAATTTTTTTGTATACTCACTTGCAACTGCTACAATTAAAGAACTATCTATCCCTCCACTTAAAAATGCACCAACTTCTAAATCAGAAGATAATAACCTGTCTTTTACACTTTTATGTAAAATATTGTCTAATTTACTTTTGGTAGTTTTGAAATCTATAATTTTATCTTTTTTATAAAAATCTAATATATCAAAATATTTATCTTTTTTTATTTCTAATGTTGCAATATTGATTTCATATACAAAACCAGCTTCTAAATCTAATACATTTTTATATGGCGTTGTTGTTTTAAAGAAAAAACCATTTCGTAAATATGCAGAAATTTCAGCTTCATTTATCTCTATATTTTTAACGCCTACTTTAAGAGCATTTAGTTCACTAGCAAATAATATTCTATTTTTATTTTGATATAAATACAAAGGCTTTTTCCCTGCTCTATCTCTTGCTAATATTAATTTATTTTTATTTTTATCCAAAATACAAAAAGAAAACATCCCATCTATCATATTAAACATTTTATTTTTATATTCAATATAAAGATAAAGTAAAGTTTCAGTATCACAATTTGTAGAGAATATATAAGCTTTTAAGTATTTTTTTCTTAAATCAAGATGGTTATATATTTCTCCATTAAAAACTATTGTAAAATTTTTGTATGAAAAAGGCTGTTTGGCATTTAAAACATCTTGTATAGCTAATCTTGTATGAATTAAATTTACATTTTTGTAAGTATAACTATCTTGTTCATTGGGCCCACGATGATACAGGGCTTGTTTAATCGCCTCAGTAATATTTGCCTTAAAATTTATTGATCCTGCTATTCCACACATTTAATTATCTATTACCTTTATCCATTCATTTATAATTTTATCTTTATTGAAATTATTAACTCTACTTTTAGTTTTTTGTTTATAATTATCTCGTAATTCATTGTCCTTTATCATTAAATTCATAGCTTGAATTAAATTCTCTTTATCATTAACAGGTGTTAATATCCCGTATTCTACTTTTTCTATATTTTCTTTTAATTGAAAATTAATATCACTATTTGGAGATAATATTTCTCTTGGACCACTTTGGCAATCTGTACTTATTATTGGAAGTTCGCATACCATTGCCTCCAAAAGAACATTTGGAAACCCTTCATAACTTGAACTAAATACAAAACAATCGGCTTTTACTAAATATTTATATGGATTTTCTTGATATCCCAATAAAATTATTTTATTTTCTAAATCTAATTCTTTTATTTGATTTTCAATAGTCTGTTTCAGTACACCATTACCGATAATATAAAGTTTTGCATCAAAATGTACATTAGCAATATCTTTCATTACTTCTACAATAAGCTTATGATTTTTACCGCTATCTAATCTCCCAACTGTAATAAAATTAAAGCTACCACTTTTTAACTCAGTAATATACTTAGATTGTTTTTCTATTTTTTTGATATCAATAGGGTTATTTATAGTTGTGATTTTTTTTAAATCAAAATAATTTATTAAATCGAAGCTATTCCCTTGTGAATTAGCTGTTACTATATCAGCAGTTGGATAAAGTTTTTTTATCAAGAATCTATTTATAAATCCTTGTAATCCATTTTTATGTAGAAGTGATGGTGTACTTCTTTCACTTATAATAATTTTTGATTTATTACCAAGAATTTTTGAGATACTATTTATATAATTTGGTCTATTCATAAAAGAAATACTTACATGTATATCATTCTCTTTGCATATTTTTTTATATTTTAACCCCAAAAATGGCAACTTAAAAAACTTTAGCAAACCAACCTCAAAAGGATTTGAATTTTCCAAATAAACTACTTTTTGCCCTTTTGGTATCTTATAAACAATAGTGTTATTCATCAAGACTAAAGTTATATAATAATCAGATTTCAGCTCATCTAGCAATATAGAAACAACTCTCTCAGCTCCACCACCGGCCAAGGAGTATACAAGGATTGAAAGATTCTTTTTCATCTATTTTACAACCAAAACTAAACTATTATTTTCTATCTTGTAAACTTTATTACAATTTTTTATTGTGCTTAGTCTATGTGCGATTATCAGCAATGTCTTGTCAATAGATATTTCGTAAATCTCTTTCATAATCTCTTTTTCTATCTTTTCATCTAAAGCTGATGTGGCTTCATCTAGTACCAATATTTCTGGATTACCATACAATGCTCTTGCTATCGCCACCCTTTGTTTTTGTCCACCACTTAACTTTACTCCACCTTCACCTACAAATGTATTTATTCCATCTTGATCTGTCTCTAAAAAGTCTAAAATTTTAGCTTTCTTTAAAACTTTTTTTATAGTTAACTCATCATATTCTAAACCAAATGACACATTTTGAGCAACTGTACCATCAAACAGATATACTTGTTGAGGTATATATCCTATTTTTTTTCTCCATGATTTTATATTGCTTTCTTTTAAAATTCTATCATCTACATGTATAGTTCCACTTGTTGGTTTATAAAGACCCATTATTATATCCACTATAGTACTTTTACCACTACCACTAGGACCTATAAATGCTATTTTATCACCTTTTAAAATATCAAGTTCAATACCACCTAAAACTTTTTTATTTTCTACATATTCAAATGAAAGATTTTTGAGAGTTATTTTTTTGCTAAACTCAATATTTTCATCACCTAACCCTTCACCATCATATGATAAATCATGATGAATAATATCTAGGGATTTGTAGTAATACTGTATTTGATTATATCCGGTCAAAAGCCTATTGACAGAGGGCATAAGTCTGTATAATCCTAAAATAAACATAGATAATATACCCATGGTATCAGAGATATCTGTTTGATTCTTATAAATAAAATAAATAACTATAGATGCAACCAAACCAAACCCTATAGTCTCCAAAAAAAGCCTAGGAAAATGCGATAGTGTTTCACTAATTATATTTGATTTAGCAAACCCATAACTAGCCTTGCTAAATTTATCAATAATAATTTTATCATTTGATTGAAGTTTTATCATCTTGAAATTTCCAAAAGTACTATTAATAACTTCATAAAACTTTTTTTGAAACTCTTCTCTAAGTTTTCCTTGTGTTTTAATCTTTTTTGATATAGTTTTTACTAAAAACAAAGCATTTACAAGTAAAATTAAGGTCATCACTAATGTAATTTTTAAACTTACATATAGCATAATAATATATATAAAAATTAGTACAAAAACCTCACTAAGCATAAGCAAAACTGCAGAAATCATAATTGTCAAATATTGTGTTTCATTAATAATAGTTTTTGCCAACTCACTACTGTTTCTTTTAATAAACTCACGATAAGAAAACCCTAAATAATTTTCAAAAAGCTTATATGATAAAAGATGAGTTCTTCCTTTAGAAAACTTGGATAGCATATAAAAATAACTTAAATTAAATATACTTCTCATTATATAAAAAAATATAAGACTCATACCAAAAAATATAACAAAATCTACATTGCTAGTAAAGTTAAAAAAATCATATATTTGTTTATAATATTTATTTGTTTCAATAATATTAAAGTCTGATGCAACTGATATAAAAGGCATAATAATAGCAACTCCTATAGTCTCAATAGCTGCTATAAATATAGAAAAAAATAACAAATATAATAAAAACATTTTATCATTTTTACTCATTAAAATATTTAATTTTTTATACAAATTTTTATTCCTTATTTATTTAAAATACTTCATTCTAAATTCAGTTTTCATCCATATATTTTTTATGCCACAACTGAAAAACTAAAATAAACCACAGTTTGTTTATATTTAAAGCGCTGCCATCTTTAAATTTTTGATACTCTTTTCGTATATATTTATTATTCAAAAGATTATGTTTATCTAGCTTTTTATTAGAAAAATTTTCTTCAAATAATTCTTTTAAGTCACTACCAAACCACTCAAACATAGGTATTCCAAAACCCATTTTAGGTCTATCTATCATCTTTTTTGGTATATATCGTTCTAATACTTTTCTAAGAAGATACTTACTATCACCATTTTTGTATTTGAATTCAAAAGGAACTTGTGCCATAAACTGAGCAATTCTATGATCCAACAATGGTTCTCGTCCCTCAATACTTACACTCATAGTGGCACGATCAACTTTTGTAAGAATATCATCCACCATATATCTATGATAATCCCACAGCATCATGCCTTGCATAGGATGTTCTTTTTTCCCAACTTGAAAACTCTTTTCTTCTATATCTTTTACAAATCCAAGCAATTCTTTAATTTCATAATTTTTAGAATTATGAATTAACTTTTCATAAACATTTTTCCAACTATCATCTTTTAACATTTCATTTAATTGATTATATTTATGCTCAAAGTTCTTAATTTTCACTAATTTTGAAACACTTTTTACTCCAACTAAATCCATCATAAAAGATATGCTTTTTCTAATAAATTTTGGAAACTTAAAAATTGTTTTTCCAATATGATTTGCATACCAATATCTTTCATATCCACAAAATATTTCATCTCCACCATCTGCACTAAGAACTACTTTTATACCAGCATCTTTAGCCACTTGAGATACTAAAGTAGTTGGTATTCCACTACTATCACCAAAAGGCTCATCATAAATTTCTACAAAATTATCTAAAATCTCTTTAGCCTGTTTTGAATCTAATAATTTTTCTGTATGAGTAGTACCTATATGATTTGCTACTTCCTTAGCATAAATTGCTTCATTGTATTTAGCTTCTTTAAACCCAATAGTAAATGTATGTATATTTCCATAATGTTTTTGTAATATAGACGCTACAATTGAGCTATCTATACCACCACTTAAAAACACACCTACTGGCACGTCACTAACCATTCTATACTTAAAGGAATCAATTAATAAAAGTTCTAATTCATTTACTAATTCATTTTCATCTTTTTTAAATTTTGGAAGCTCAAAAAAAGGCAATATAGACCAATACTCTTTTATGTTAAATTTTTTCTTTTTTATATCAAAAACACAATAATTACCAGCAGGTAATTTAAAAGTATTTTCAAATATAGAAAGATTTGAAGATATATATCCAAACTGAAAAAACTCATAAAGAGCATCTTTGTTGATAATCAAATCTTTTTTATATTCCATAATAGGTTTGAGTTCACTAGAAAATACAAAGTCTTTTTCATCAAAATAATAGTAAAGTGGTTTAACCCCTACTCTATCTCTTATAAGTGTAACCGTCTGTAAATTTTTATCATAAATAGCTATTGAAAACATACCAATAAACTTATCTACTGCTTTTATACCCCACTTATGATATGCTTTAAGTATTACTTCACTGTCTGTGTTTGAAGTGAACTTATAACCAAATTTTTCAAGTTGAATTTTTATTTCTTGAAAGTTGTAAACCTCTCCGTTATAAACCATTTCAAAATTTTCATAACTCATTGGCTGATGCCCAAAAGAACTTAAGTCTAAAACAGAAAGCCTTACATGTCCTAAAGAAAATTCTTCGCACTCATATTTGCCACTATCATCTGGTCCTCTATGTTTTATGCTTTTTAGCATAGAAGCTAAAACTTTACTTTTTTTATTATTAAAACCTACTATTCCACACATTTATGTTATCTTTTTAAAGACAAATTCGTTACATGCCATTCCACCACCAGCCGTATAAAGTTTATCTAATTGAAAACCATTTTGCTTATAAAAATAAAATATCTCTTCTGGTTTTGCAGTTTCAAATGGATATCCACCTAACCAATCAATTAAATCATAATAAATACTCATTCCTCTTTGTTTTTTGTATTCCTTATATCTTTTAAATGGGCTTTTTAATAACAACAAATCTTTTATAGCACCCTTAAATGTATTAAATATAATATAAAAATATTTCCACAAACACTTCATAACTAAACTTATATTGTACGTCTTTTTTACAAATGTCCAATATTTAGTCCAATATGTTTGTGTATTATAAATAGATATATAAGTAATTCCATCGTTGTTAATTACATTTAATGAATTACTTAATGCGTTCCACATAAAGCCTGTATGATGAAGTACACCCCAACTGTATACTATATCAAATTTACCCAAACTATTAATATAATTATTATCTAAAATACTACCTTGCTCAATTTGCCAATCATCATCATCTGGGAAATAACATTCTTTTAAATATTTAGTGCATTCTACACTCTGCATATCAAAATCGAAACTATACACTTTTGCTCCAAGCATTCTAGCTGCTAAGCTATGTAATCCGCTTCCACTTCCAATATCTAAAAAAGTTTTTCCTTTAAGATCACCTAACCACTCTTGAAGCTTTATCTTAGAACATTCAATTTGTTCTTCGCTTATATTTTCTAAAAAAGATTTCCAATTTGAACCAAACTCAAATCTTTTACCATCTGTTACTTCATTTTGCCAAGCCATAAATCTCCCTTTGTGTATTTTGAAGCATTTTTAAAAGTGAAAAATTATCTTCAATTTTATCTCTGCTTTTTATACCTAAACTACGATAATTACTATTTACGATATTAATTAATCCATTATACAAACTTTGTTCATCATTTGAATTTACTACTATACCAACATCTTCAACTATCATAGAGCTATCCCCTACATCTGTAACGACACAAACAATCTCACAACTCATAGCTTCAGCTATGGCATTGCTAAATCCCTCTCCAAAAGAAGAAGAAGAAGATATATCCAATCCACTATAAATATCTTCTACATTATTCTGATTTCCAAGCCAAAAAAATCTTTTTTCATTGTAATTATTAAGTATATTATAACATTCTTGTTTTATTTTTTCATCTCCACCACCAACTGAGAAAAAACAGATATTATCATAATTATCTAAAATCTTTTTTGCTACTTTTGAAAAAACTATATATCCTTTCATATAATCTATTCTTGCTACTATTCCTATGGCTATATCTGTCTCTTTTAAATCATATTTTCCTCTAAATATTTTTCTTTTAATTTCATCTTTTTTGAATTTATTTGTATCTATTCCATTGTGAATAACCACTGATTTGGCCATATAAAATCCACAATCTTTATGAAACTTTATTGAGGCATTAGAATTCGCTATTATCTTATCAACCCTGTTAGATAAAATTTTCTGCAACCAAAATATCAATTGTGATACTTTACCATACTGTTTTAAGTCCATATTCGAAGCACGAAAACCCCATATAATTTTTGTTTTTTTTTGTTTGCTGGTTTCACCAGTATTTTATTACAACCTCGCCCGCCACGAGCTGACAGCGCAACCGACACCAGCAGCATTAAGTTCTCTAAACTGCAAGCAGCAAGCCTAACGCAATTGTTGCTTTTATTGACGCTCACCATCGCGCTGGCCTCAGCCTTAGGAATTGGCGCATGGAACACACATTATCTCGACTGGGTTAATGGCACAGACTTAACTCAGCACTTCAACCTAATTATTGCCAGCAGCCTGGCATTGATTGATGCCAACGCACGGCTTGGGGT
>JADGEG010000229.1 GCA_016744485.1 Arcobacter sp.
TTCTAAAAATATTATTGTTAAATTTCTTATTTTTTGAACACCTTTATGCTAACAATATAAGCATAGCTCTTTCTTCAAATATGCACCATGTACTTAAAAATTTAATAAAAGAATATAATAAACTTTATCCAAATACAAAAGTAAGAGTAACTTTAGGAAGTAGTGGAAAACTAAGCGCACAAATAAAAAATCATGCTTCATATGATATTTTTATGTCTGCAAATATGCAATACCCGCAAGCTTTATATGAAGACAATTTAAGTATAAAAAAACCACATATATATGCAAAAGGTAATTTAGTTTATTTTACTAAAAAAAAATTAGATTTTACAAAAGGTATTTTTTTACTTAAAAATTCAAATATTAAAAAAATAGCAATCGCTAATCCAAAAACTGCACCTTATGGAAAAGCAACACTACAAGCTATTAAGAATGCAGGAATTTATAAAGATATTTCAAAAAAACTAATATATGCCTCATCTATCTCTCAAACTGTATCTTATACTTTACTAGCTACAGACATAGGGTTTATTGCTAAATCAGCTTTATTTACTCCAGCACTTATTAAATACAAAAAAAATGTACATTGGGCAGATGTAAGTAAAAACTTATACACAAGTATCAAGCAAGGTATGATAATATTAAAAAATACTAAGAACTTAAAAGAAGCTAATAATTTTTATAATTTTATTTTAAGTAAAAAAGCTAAAAAAATATTCAAAAAATTTGGATACACAATATAATGAGTGGGATATATGATTAACACTATAATTGAAAAAATCTTATCTTTAAATATTGAACCATTTTTTCTATCATTTAAATTAGCTAGTATTACCACTTTTATACTTTTTATTTTATGTGTTCCACTTGCTTGGTATTTATCACAAACACAATCAAAATTAAAACCTTTTTTTGAAACCCTAAGTGCTTTAGCTATTGTTTTACCACCTTCAGTAATAGGCTTTTATTTACTCATAGCATTATCTCCAAATTCCATGATTGGAGCATTTTTTGACGATATGTTTGGTATAAAATTAATTTTTAATTTTACAAGTCTTGTTATTGCTAGTTGTTTTTATAGTATGCCTTTTATGGTACAGCCACTTCAAAATGGTTTTGAGTCTTTAAATAAACATATGTTAGAAGCCAGTTATATAAGTGGTAAAAGTACATTTAAAACTGTATTAAAAGTAGCCCTTCCAAATATAAAACCAGCTTTATTAAGTGCAATTGTAATTACATTTGCTCATACTGTTGGAGAATTTGGTGTGGTTTTAATGATAGGTGGAAGTATTGAAGGCAGTACTAAAGTAGCCTCTCTTGCTATTTATGAATTTGTAGAAATCATGGATTATGAATTAGCTCATATTTATAGTGCTATTATGCTAAGTAGTAGTTTTGTAGTATTATTTTTTGTTTATTTATTTAATGCAAAACAAAAAAAGTTAAAAAGTAAATCATGATAAATATTGACATAAATAAACAACTTCATGGTAGTGATGGATTAATGAATTTAAATATAAAAATAGATATAAAGTATAAAGAATTTCTTGTATTAACAGGAAAAAGTGGTAGTGGTAAAACAACATTTTTAAGAATACTTGCAGGTCTTGAAAAATCAAACTCTAATATAAAAGTAGGACAAGAACTTTGGCAAAATGATAAATATATAATGCCAGTACAAAAAAGAAGCATAGGTTTTGTATTTCAAGATTATGCACTCTTTTCAAATATGAGTGTACTTAATAATTTACTTTTTGTTCAAAAAGATAAAAAACTAGCTAATAAATTATTAGATTTAACAGAGCTAACTTCACTAAAAAATAGACTACCACATAATCTAAGTGGTGGACAAAAACAAAGAGTTAGTTTATGCAGAGCCATGATGAATAAACCAAAATTACTTCTTATGGATGAACCCTTATCTGCACTTGATTCTAATATTAGATTAAAACTTCAAAAAGAAATATTACAACTTCATAAAGAATTCAACACTACAACTATAATGGTAAGCCATGATCCAAGTGAAATATATCAATTAGCAAATCGTGTTATTGTTTTAGAATTAGGTAATATTATACAAGATGGAAGTGCAAAAGAAATTTTACTTAAAACTTCTAAAAGTCAAAAGTTTTCTTTTGAAGGTGAGCTTTTAAATATATCTAAAGTAGATGAGACTTATATAGCTATTATTTCAATTGAGACACAATTAGTAGAAGTAGTTGTAAGCCATGATGAGGCTAAAGTTCTTAAAGTTGGACAAAAAGTAAGAGTAAGCACTAAAGCTTTTCATCCTAGTATTTCAAAAATTTAAATATAAAAATTTATTAATTTATCTTAATTTGTAGCCACTTTGAGGAACATTTACAATGATATTAAGTGGTAGTTTTTTTCTAAGGTCTTTGATAAAGGTTTTTAATGCACTTGCACTCATATATTTATTATTCCACACTTCATTTTCAATTTGAGAATATGTACTAATACAAGATTTTTTATTTTTATA
>JADGEG010000230.1 GCA_016744485.1 Arcobacter sp.
ACTATATTATATGTATCATTGGCAATTACATATTCTTCATTTGTAGGTATTACAAAAATTCTTCCACTAGAAGCATTGGTTGAGATATCTCTTGCATTAGAAGATCTTTTATTATTTTTTGTTGGATCTATATTTAATCCCATATAATCTAACCCTGCACAAACTTTTTCTCTAATTAATGCAGCATTTTCACCAATACCACCAGTAAAACATAAAGCATCAACCCCATCAAGAGCGGCAGCATAAGAACCAACATATTTTTTTATAATATAAGCTATCATATCAACAGCTAGTCTACATCTATCATCTCCGTCATTCATTCCATCTAAAACTTCTCTTAAATCTGATGATTTACCAGAAATACCAATAATTCCAGATTTTTTATTTAAAATATTAAGCATCTCTTGAATGTTCATATTTTCTTTTTCCATCATATACTGAATAGCACCAGCTCCTAAATCTCCAGATCTAGTTCCCATCATAAGACCTTGAACTGGAGTTAGTCCCATAGAAGTATCTATACATTTACCATCATAAACAGCAGATACTGAAGATCCATTACCTAAGTGACATACTATTATTCTTGTGTTATTTTTTTTGTCTAGCATATTTTTTGCTTCATTTGATACAAAATAATGGCTTGTTCCATGAAAACCATATTTTCTTACACGATTTTTGCTATATTGCTCATAAGGAAGTGGATACATATAAGCATAGTCTGGCATTGTTTGGTGAAATGCCGTATCAAATACTGCTACATTTGGTACACCTGGCATTAATTGCATACAAATTTCCATACCCATTATATTAGCTGGATTATGTAATGGTGCTAAAGGAATTAAATCTTTCATTTTAGAAATTACTTTTTGTGTAACAATAGCAGATTTAGCAAATTCTTCTCCACCATGTACAGCTCTATGACCAATTGCTTCAATATCATTAATGGAATCAATTACCTTACCATCACCTTCAGTTAATGTTTTTAAAACAAGCTCAATTGCTTCTTTGTGTGTTGGCATTAAAACATCTAGTTTTATCTTTTTATCATCAGAAAATTCATGTTTTAAAACACCATCAATTCCAATTCTCTCACACAAACCAACAGCTAAAACTTTTTTATTCACAGGGTTCATTAATTGATATTTAAGTGATGAACTACCTGCATTTAATATAAATACTAACATTTATTTATTTCCTTTTTTATTATGTATAATTAAACAACTTGTGTTGCAGTAATTGCAACTAAGTTTGAAATATCTTCAACTGAACAACCTCTTGATAAATCATTTACAGGCTTATTCAAACCTTGAATAATAGGACCATGAGCAGCAGCACCTGCAAATCTTTGTACAAGTTTATATCCTATATTACCTGATTGTAAATCTGGGAAAACTAAAACATTAGAATTTCCTGCAACTTTTGAATTTGGTGCTTTTTTAGCTCCAATTGCTTCAATAATAGCAGCATCTGCTTGCATTTCACCATCAAATTCAAAATCAACATTTCTTGATTTTAATATTTCAACAGCTTCTTGTACTTTAGAAACTAAAGGATGTTTTGCTGAACCCATTGTAGAAAAAGATAACATAGCAACTCTTGGTTTTAATCCTACCACACTAGAAGCTGTAGCAGCTGTAGAAGAAGCTATATCAGCTAATTGTTCAGAAGTAGGATCTGGTAATACTGCACAATCAGAAAATAATATCAAACCATCATCTCCAAATTTACCATCAACAGTTTCCATAACAAAAGTAGAAGACACTGTTTTAATATTTGGAGCTGTTTTTATAACTTGTAAGGCTGCTCTTAAAACATCTGATGTTGCAGAGTTAGAACCTGCAACTAAACCATCTGCATCACCAAGACGAACCATCATGCAAGCAAAAAACCTACACTCATTTCTTAATGTTTCTAATGCTTCTTCTTTACTTAAAGATTTTGATTTACGAAGATTTACTAATTCATTAACGTATTTATTTATATTTTCAAAGCTTTTAGGGTCAATTATATTTGCACCACTTATATTTGCACCACAAGATTTAGCATTTGCATTTATTTCATCTTTATTTCCAATTAAGATAATGTTAGCAGTTTTTTCTTCTAATACTATTTGTGTAGCTTTCAATACTCTTTCATCTTCTGCTTCAGGTAAAATAATAGTTCTTAGCTTTTGTTTAGCACTTTTTTTTATATTTTCAATTAATCTCATATAAGTCCTTTGATATAAATTTAAAACCTAATTGTAATATATAAAAATAGCATTAACATATCATACTACTATATATTTAACATTCTACTACATATGTCTTAGCAGCTAAGTCATGAATACATTGTTTTTTCTTAGTAAAAAAAATAAATATTATATTTATCAAGTTAAAATAATAACCAATAAAAGGTACTATAGAAATAAAGTATACTAAATAACGAACTAATAAGCTTGTTTTACTAGGAAGCTCATAATACTCATTAACTATTTTTATTTTTAATATATAC
>JADGEG010000231.1 GCA_016744485.1 Arcobacter sp.
GCTTTGAACTATTCATTTGCTTATATAACGATTGATTTATGGATGTTTTATTGTTATAAATAGCTTCTTTGATTAAATCATAATCTTGATTGACTCCATCTTTTAGATTTCCTTTGTCATCAAAAAAATCAATTATATTTTTTATTTCATCTGGAATAATGATTTTAGAAAACCATTGTTCTAATACTAATTCAAAATTAAATTTTTTTAAATATAAAAAATATTGTATAATTTTAACAAATTCAAAAATATCATCAAGTTTTAGAATACCTTGTTTTTGTATATGCCTTAATGCAATATCTAGATTTTCTAGTTTTGGAACTTGTTTTAATGTATATTTATCTAATTCATTGATTAATTTAAAATGTAAATTTATATCACCTTCAAGTATTATATCTTTAGGTCTTGCAAAAAGTTCTTGAAAATTTAATATATAATCTTCTAAATCTAGTTTTTTAAATATTTCTTGCATTTAATTTATTTAGCCTTTGGTCTAAAAACTTTAATTTCTTTTTCATCACATTTTAAATATGCTTGTTGCATTAAATCAAGACAATAAGGAATAGCTGGAAAAACTGCATCTAAGCATTCTTTTATAGATTTTGGTTTTCCTGGAAGATTAAGAATTAAAGAATTTCCTCTTAAGCCTGCTGTTTGACGTGAAAGTATAGCAGTTGGTACATATTTTAAAGAAACTGCTCTCATAAGCTCACCAAATCCAGGCATCATTCTATCACATACAGCTTCAGTTGCTTCTGGTGTCACATCTCTTAGTGCTGGCCCTGTGCCTCCTGTTGTAATAACTAAACAACAGTTTTGCTTATCAATTAAATCAATCATAGTATTTTCAATGGTTTTTTGATCGTCTTGTACACATTTATATATAGGTTCCCATGAAGATTTAATATAAGAGTTTAAAGTATCAATAATAGCTTTTCCAGATAAATCTTCATATATACCTTTACTAGCTCTATCACTAGCAGTTATAATCCCTATTTTTGCAATTTTTTCACTCATTTGTATTATCCTTTTGTAATATATGCCCAACTTTTTTAATATAATATACATCTGCAAATTCTTTAAAAAACTCAGAAGTTTCATATGAGTTTATTATTTTATCTTCAAAACCTAAATATACTTCAATTTTTATTTTTTTATTAATTAATGTTTGTAAATCTTCTTTTTTCCATTTATAAAACAATAATGTTTCAAGTTCTTCAAAACTTTCTTCTTTAAAATATTTATTTAAAGTTAGAGAACTAGGATAAGATATATTTTGTAAAAAATTATTACAATAAGAAAGCTTATCTTTTTTAAAAAACATCAACTGCATTCTTTTAAACTTCATTTCTTTATCTTGAAAAAAAGCAGGTGAAAAAAGCTGTATTAAATCTATTCTTGTTTTTGAATTAAGTGCATATTGACAAGCTTTTATAGCTCCATTGGAAAATCCACAAATTGTAAAATCATTTTGTATGATATATTCTTTAAATAATTCTTCTTCATTTTCTAAAGAAAAACCAGAAAAAAACTTAAATTTCATTTTTTAAAATTACTTCTTTTTCTAACATTATAAGTTTTAATCTTTCTATTTCATTTGCATTGTGTGAAAGTTCAGATCTTAATTCATTTGCAATATTATTTACTAATACTTGGGCATTATTGGACATCTTATAATCTTCTACAATTTTTATTGCTAAAATATCAGCTTTTTTTAAATCATCACAATTAATTGCATATTTTTCTTTTTTCATAATTTCAACACCAATACTACCAGATAAATATCTTCTTAATTGTTCTAATAAATCTTTATATGAAGGGTAAATAGAATGTATTTTATTTATACCTTCATCAAATAATGAAATTTTTTCTTTTGAAATATAAGCTTTACTTGCTTGATATATTGCTAAAATTTCTTTTTCATCTGATGTTAATAGTATTTTTTCCTTTTTACCAAATTCTAATTTATTTTTTGCTAATTCTATATCTTCAGTTTCTAAAAAACTAGCTTTTCTTTTTATCATATTTAGTAAGGCTTCATTAATTAACGTAGCTAAAGTTGCAGAATTAAATCCTGAAGTATCAAAAGATAGTTTTTCAATATCAAAGTTATGTTTTTTATTTTTTAAATATAAACTTAAAATTTTTTTTCTATCTTCTAAATTTGGTAAATTTATAAATACTCTTCTATCAAATCTACCTGCTCGTAAAAGTGCTTCATCTAAAACTTCAATTTTATTTGTAGCTGCTATTACTATAACTGTACTATTTCCATCAAATCCATCCATTTGAGTTAAAAGCTCATTTAAAGTAGCTTCTCTCTCATCATTTGAACGCCTACTTCTTTCTTTACCAACTGCATCAATTTCATCTATAAAAATTATAGAAGGAGAGTTCGCTTTTGCTTTTAAAAATAATTCACGAACTCTTTTTGCACCCATTCCTACATATATTTGAACAAAAGAAGCCCCACTTCGATAATAAAAAGG
>JADGEG010000232.1 GCA_016744485.1 Arcobacter sp.
ATGTGTAAATCCTATTATATTTTCATATCTGATAGTTTATCAGATATTCATATGTTTAGGTTTACACAGTTAGATTTACATTCTCTTCTAATTATATTATTTTAAGAAAAACAAACAACAATTTATTAAGCTTTTTATTAATATTTAATATAGGCTGTTTTACTTGTAGTATAAAAACTACTTGCCGCATAAGATTTTTCACGTGATCCATAAGATGAATTTTTACTTCCTCCAAAAGGTACATGATTATCCATTCCAGCTGTTGGAAGATTAATCATAACATTACCTATTTGTGCATCATGTTTAAACTGCATAGCTTTTGTAAGATCATTTGTAATAATTCCACCTGATAATCCAAATTCAGTATCATTTAGTATTTCAATTGCTTCATCATAATTTTTTGCTTTAATCACACAAGCAATTGATGCAAACATTTCTTCTTGATTTATTCTCATATTAGATTTTCCATCAATAAAAAGTGCAGGTGAGAAATAATAACCATTTGTATCAGATTTAATAGCTTCACCACCACAAACTAATTTAGCACCTTCTTTAATGCCTAATTTAATATATGCAAGATTTGAATCAAGTTGTTTTTTATCAATACAAGGTCCTATTTGGCTTGTTTTATCCATTGCATTTCCAACAACTAGTGATTTCATTTTAGATTTAAAGGCTTCTAAAAATTTATCATAAATACCTTGTGTTACAATTAGTTTTGAACAAGATGTACATTTTTGACCATTTGCATTATAAGCACCTTTAATTGCAGCTTCAACTGCTACATCTATATTTGCATCATCTAAAATAATAAGTGAATTCTTACTTCCCATTTCTAATTGTAGTTTTGTCATAGAACTAATTGCTTGTTGTGCTAAATCTTTTCCTACTTCAACTGAACCTGTAAATGTAATAGCTTGAACTTTTTTTGATTGTGCAAGTGCTTTTCCTATAACTGTACCTTTTCCATAAATAAGTGAAAATACACCCTTAGGTAGTTTTGTAGAATCAATAATTTTTGCTAAAATATAGGCAATTGCTGGTGTTTGACTTGATGGTTTAAAAATTACAGAATTACCAAATGCAAGTGCTGGTGCTATTTTCCATGCAGGAATTGCTAAAGGATAATTCCATGGAGTTATAACCCCTACTACTCCAACTGGTTCATTAATAACCTCAATATCTACACTATGTCTTGGTGAATCTATAAAAACACCTTTTGATCTAATTGCTTCTGCTGCAAAATAAGTAAAAAACTCAGCAGATTTGACTACTTCATCTATAGCTTCTTTAATTGGCTTTCCTGCTTCTCTTGCAATAATTTCACCATAATAATCTTTATTTGCAAGTAATTTTTGTGCAATATCATCTAATATCTCTTGTCTTAAAGAAATAGATGATTTACCCCAACTTTTTTGAATAGTTGATGCAAAATTAATAGTTTCAAATATATGATTAAATGTTCCTTTATAAAATGTAGAAACAATATCAGAAGTATCTGATGGATTAATGTTTTTATCTACTTCTTCTGTACTAACCCATTGACCATTTATAAGGTTTTTTATTGGATCATTTTTAAGAGATTC
The DNA here is from genome assembly GCA_016744485.1 of Arcobacter sp. Lineage (GTDB taxonomy): Bacteria > Campylobacterota > Campylobacteria > Campylobacterales > Arcobacteraceae > BB30. The sequence goes on from JADGEG010000232.1 coordinate 1,587, forward strand.
CATAAATTGAAAATTTAATAACTCATCTTGTTTTATATTTTTCATAACAAATTTCCTTTATTTAATATATTGTTATGTCATTATAACAATAATAAACTTAATGTTTGATTATTCATCATAATATTATGATGAATTTACAAGATTTAAAGCTAAAGTGCAATTTTTAGCAAATAAGAAATAAAAATTGTGATTTTTAGATTTGAAAAACCGAAATATTAAATTTATATAACAACTTAAAATATATATGAAAACTTGAGAGTTGAGTGAATAAAAAAGAATAAGAGCAGAGACTCTTGTTCTTCTTTATTACTTAATAGTATTCAAACTGTAAGAGTTAATTAATTGTAACAAGTATAATATTCAACTATGTAAATATCTAAATTGTAATACAAATTTTTTATAAAAAATAAGATCAAAACAAATATAAGATAGTAATTATAACCCAAATATGGAATGAGTCTAAAAAGTAGATATATAATTAAAAGACCTAAACTTCAAGCGAGTAAAAATATACAAAAAATTATGTATAGACTAAAAGAAACTAGCAAGAAAAATTTCACAAAAAAATTAGATGAATGGTATAAAATCTATAAATTATTTACAGAAGAAAAAAGTATAAATTCTGATACTAATAAATACCATTTTACACATTATAAAGTTAAAGAACATACAAATATTTTAGATAGTGAAACATTTAAACCAATGAAATCTTTACTCAATATGCACATTGGATTTACTAAAAGTTTAAAGTTGAAAATAGTTTATGAATATTTAATTAATCATAATAAAATTTGATAAGAGAATGTAAATCTAACTGTGTAAACCTAAACATATGAATATCTGATAAACTATCAGATATGAAAATATAATAGGATTTACACATGAGTTTAATAAACCACGAA
>JADGEG010000060.1 GCA_016744485.1 Arcobacter sp.
CGTCCTATTATTGGAATTGCCCAGACAGGAAGTGATTTATCCCCTTGTAATAGGCATCATATAGAGTTAGCTTCGAGATTAAAAGATGGAATAAGAGATGCAGGAGGAATTCCAATGGAGTTTCCTACTCATCCTATTCAAGAAACAGGAAAAAGACCAACTGCTGCATTAGATAGAAATCTTTCATATTTATCAATGGTAGAGACTATTTATGGATATCCAATAGATGGTGTTATTTTTACAATTGGTTGTGATAAAACAACTCCTGCTGCACTTATGGCAGCTGGAACATTAAATATACCTTCTATTACTTTTTCAGTAGGACCTATGTTAAATGGGTATTACAAAGGTGAATTATGTGGTTCAGGTACAGCTATTTGGGAAGCTAGAAAACTTTATGCAGAAGGAAAAATAAACTATGATGAGTTTATGGATATTGCAGCTGCATCAGCACCTAGTGTTGGGTATTGTAATACTATTGGAACTGCAACTAGTATGAATTGTCTTAGTGAAGTTTTAGGAATGTCTTTAGCAAATAGTGCAAGTATTCCTGCACCTTATAGAGAACGTGGTCAAAATGCTTATGAAACAGGAAAACAAATTGTTTCTTTAGTAAATAATGATGTAAAACCATCAGATATTATGACAAAAGATGCTTTTATAAATGCCATTGTTGCTTGTACTGCTATTGGGGCTTCAACAAATGCTCCCATTCATATAAATGCAATTGCTAACAATATAGGTATTAGTATTACGAATGAAGATTGGCAAAAATATGGATATGAAATTCCTTTATTACTAAATTGTCAACCAGCAGGAAAGTATTTATGTGAAGATTTTCATCGTGCTGGTGGAGTTGGTGCTATTATGGGCGAATTAATTAAAGAAAACAAAATAAATAAAAATACTTTTACTGTTAATGAAAAGATGACTTGGGAAAATTATGCTACTTCTTCTATTCTCAATAAAGAAGTCATCAAGACTTATAAACAACCACTATTAAAAAATGCAGGTTTTTTGGTTATGAGTGGAAATATTTTTGACTCAGCTATTATGAAAACTTCTGTAATTGATGAAAGTTTTATAAAAGATTTTATAATTAATGGAAAAATAAAAGGTAAAGCTGTTGTTTTTGAGGGTCCAGAAGATTATCATGCAAGAATAAATGATGAAAGTTTAAATATAGATAAAAATTCTATTTTATTTATGAGAAACTGTGGACCAGTTGGATTTCCTGGTTCTGGTGAAGTAGTTAATATGCTTCCTCCTGATAAATTAGTACAATCAGGTATATCTATTTTACCTACTATTGGAGATGGAAGACAAAGTGGTACTAGTGCTAGTGCATCTATTTTAAATGCTAGTCCTGAAAGTTTAATAGGAGGTTCTTTAGCTATTTTAAAAACAGGAGATGATATTATTATTGATTTAAATGTAAGAGAAGTGAAAATGCTTGTAAAAAAAGAAGAAATATCAAAAAGAAAATCAGAACTTGTAATACCAAAATTACATAATGACACACCTTGGCAAGAAATATATAGAAAGTTTGTTGATGGCTTAGCAGATGGTGCTTGTTTAAAACTAAATCAACCTTATGAAAAAATTTTAGATAAGAAATGGTTTGCAAGAGATTCACACTAATTATTTATTAATTTTAAGGTAAGAATTATGATATATGAATTAAATAATTATATTTACAAAAAAAAATCAATTCTCTTGGTGCAGAATTGAAAAGTTTTACACTTAATAATGAAAAATATTTATACTTAGGAAATACACCTTATTGGCATAGAAGTTCACCTATTTTATTCCCAAATGTTGGTAAGTTTAAAAATAATAATTATAAATACAAGAATAAAACATATTCTTTTCCTATTCATAGATTTGCAAGATTTAATGAATTTGAATTAATAAATAAAAGTAATGATAATCTAACATTTAAACTAAGTGGAAATAAATCTACATTAAAATATTATCCTTTTAATTTTAAGTTAATTATATCATATACTCTAAGTACTAAAGGTTTAAAATCAACTATGAAGTATCAACAAATGAAAAAAAGATGTATTTTTCTTTTGGGGTACACTCCTCTTTTTTACTAACAGCACATATCAATGATTTTTTTATTTTATTTGATAAAAATGAAAAAAAAGATGTAATAGCATTAAATCTTGACACTGCTTGTATTTGTGATGAAAAAAGGTTTACTCTTTTAGGTGATATTTGAAAATTGAAAAAAAATATATTTTCAAAAGATGCTTTAATTTTTAAAGATTTAAACTCAAAAAAAATTACTTTAAATAATAACAAAAATCAAAAAAGTATAGCTATGAATTTTACAAATTTTAAGTATATTGCTTTCTGGGCACCAGTTAATGCACCTTTTGTCTCTATTGAACCTTGGTGTGGAATTGCAGATCACATGAATACTAATTACCAACTTGAAGAGAAGACTTCAATCATTAAACTTCAAAAAGATGAAGTATTTGACAAGTCTATGTTTATATCTTTTATCTGACTTATTTTAGTTAGACAGGATAATTTTATGTTTATACATATCCGCTTTTATAATAACATTTGAATACTCTATGGCTTTATTGTGTTTATCAAATGAAAGTCTTTCCATAGATAAAAGAGGTGAATTAACATCAATATTAAGTTTTTGAGCTTCAAGTGGAGTTGCTGCTTTTGCTTCTACTGTCTCTTCTGCATTATAGAGTTCGATGTTATACTCTTTTTTTAAGAAACTGTATAAAGACTCAAGGTTTAATTTTTTATCAATATCTGGTACGGTTTCTAAATCAAAGTAGTTAATCATAATTGCAAAAGGAATATCCTTAAGTAATTTCGTTCTTCTAATACATAACAAAGTATCACATTTTAATAAATCTTTTACAAAATGCTCCCCTTTAATAATTTCAAAAGAGATAGATTTTGTTGTTAGTATATGATTTTGCTGAGATAGTCTTTGAGTTAATGAACCCAGTGAGTTTGCATCATAAAGAATTTTATGTTCTTTTACAAAGGTTCCTCTTCCTTGTTTTTTAATAACAACATTGTCACGTTCAAGCTCTTCAATAGCCTTACGTACAGTAATTCGACTCACTTTATATTGTGCTTCTAGGTTCCTCTCAGCTGGAATAATATCATTGACTTTATAATTAGTCTTAATGTCCTCAAACAGTTTTTCTTTTAACTGCATATATAAAGGTATACCATTTTTATTTAACAAAAATTAAATCCTTTTAGCTCATGATACATGTATCAGAAGTTTGTAATAGTTGAATAACTATCTCAATGGTAGTCTTTTTTGACTACAAACAAATAACAACACATATTACATTATTCACTTTTAAATAAACCTTAAAATAAGATTATACTGTTCTTATAAATTAACTTTTTTCTTTTTTAGCAGTATTGTCCTTTTGCACATTATTATGTTTGTAAGCATTTTTTTGGCTTTTTTGATTGATTTTTCAATATCATTTTCTTTTAGCCTACTTGCAAGGTAAACACTATTGAATATATTACTGCTATCTGTTTTATCCACAATTATTTTTCTTTTGTTTAAGTTGAATGTTTTTGTATAGTTATCATTATAGTAGACTACTTCTTCTTTAGCACATTTAATTACAATCTTAGATCAACCTACATTTTTTACCTTTTCTATTAAAGAGTAAGTATCAACTTTTTCCCAAAGTGCAGTTTCATCAGAGAGTTTTGGTAAAAAAGTATCATAATAGTGAATCGCTTTTTCATATATCTTTCTTGCTTTATCACTGTATTCATATAGGTTTTTTTATATTTTGGGTCAAAGGCAACTTTTACACCTAAGCTTCTTGCTTTTTTCAAAATCTTAAATAAGTTGTTTCTTCCCTCTTCACTGATCACTGCAAGCGTAACAGCAAAAAATAAATTAAGTCATATTTTAATAACTCATTTGTTATTCTATTAGGTGATCGTGTTAAGAAAAGCTCACATGCAGCTAAATTTCCTCTCCAATTAAGAGATAGATCTATTTTAATCAACATAGTTAAGGATATACAAACCAGAGTTTTTATCTTTGACTTTGTCAATTTATGGTGTTTTTATTTTATGCTTGTGCATAAAATTAATCATTAAAAGTTTGTTGATACAAATTCTTCTTATTTTGATATTCAACCATACACTCACCAATAACAGCTACTATTTTCATTTTGTGACTTTATATTGAACTATTTAATAAAGTTTGTGCTTCACTTCTCTCTGCATCTAATGTTGCATCATCCCAATTTAATTCACTTTTCATGATTAAGAGAACACTCTCCAACATATTTTTTGCAACACCTATATCAATTAAGCCTAAAGAGCTTCGTCGAACTAAAAAATCTAAGGGTTTTTGTACAAATTCGTTTTTAATACAATATATTACTTCTGCATTTATATAAGAGTAATCTTTATGTAAGCGTTCAATTTCTTGACTTGACTTATATACATCTACTGCTTTATCGCCATACATATTAATTAAATGATTGTTGATTTCTTCACTTAAATTATCAATTTTTTGATTTTTATTTAGTTTTTCACTACCGACTAGTTTTAACTTTTTTGTTTTACACTGTTTTTGCTTTAAATCATATTTTGAAGTCACATAATCAATTGTTTCTTCTGCCATCTTTCTGTATGTAGTCCATTTTCCACCAATAATACTCACAAGTCCTGATTTTGAACTGCTTATAATGTGGTCTCTTACTATACTAGATGTTGATGCATTGTTATCAGGTGCTACTAAAGGTCTGATTCCACACCATGATGATAATATTTCATTTTTTTTTATTTTTAAATCAAAGTAGATTTCTAAGTGTTTTAATATATATTCCACATCTTTTTCTTCCACTTTTGGATGTTCGCTTAAACTGGTATTCTCATCAGTTGTTCCTATTAAACATTTACCCATCCAAGGTAAAATAAATAGGACTCTGCCATCTTCTGTTTTAGGAATCATTAAACCCTCATTTGAAGGAAGATATTTTTTATCCAAAACAATATGTATACCAGAACTTAAATCCAGCATTTTTTTTGCATCTTTGTCGTCTCTAAATCTAATTTGATCTGAAAATGCACCTGTTGCATTAATTACAATTGAGCTATTAACCGTCTCTACTTTATTGTTGATTCTATTTTTTACTCGTAAGCCAGAAATTTTTTCATTTTCATAGATAAAACTCTCAACATCATGGTAGTTTTTACACTCAGCACCATATTTTTCAGCTGTTTGTAATAAGGAAATATTTAATCTGGCATCATTAAAACTACCATCGTAGTATTTAACACCACCTACTAACCCCTCTTTTTTTATACTTGGGAAGTTACTAAACATAGTATTTTTTGATACAATTGAACTTCTCCCTAAACCACATTTTCCTGATACAAAATCATATAGACTAAGTCCAACAAACATATAAGGAAGTTCCCACCACTTATATATAGGAGTAACGAGTGTTAATTTTGAACATAAATGTGCCGCATTATTTAAAAGTCTTGAACGTTCTTTTAAACCTTCTTTAACCAAATTAAATTGTTCTTTATCTAAACCTTTAACAGCAGCTTCTAAATATCTCACCCCACCATGAACCAATTTTGTACTTCTTGAACTCGTACCTTCTGCAAAATCATTTTTTTCAAGTAGAAGTGTTTTATATCCTCTTGATGCAGCATCGATGGCAATACCACTTCCTGTTGCTCCTCCACCTATAATAACTATGTCATATTTAGTATTTTTCATAAGGTATTTCCTTTTTATTCTATAAATATTATAACATTATAATGTTATAATTATAAAAATTAGATTAAGTCAAATATTTTTTACCAATTTTTTTAAAATTAATTGTTGTAGATTTTTTGGTCTTCTTATATTTTTTATAAAAAATTATTCTAATCATACTACTATATCGAATCTATAGGTAGTTTGAAATCTACATTTTTCCTATTAAGTTGGAATTTTTTAAAAACTTAAAAACGATTTAAGCTATATTTAAATATTTCTACGTCATCATTTTAAAGTTATGATGTTATCATGTTATTATGTTAGTTAGACTTTATATAACAACATAAGATTGTGATTAAATATATAATGTCAGATTCTCCAGTATGATAGTTTGGCATTAAAATTAAAGGAAAAACAATGAAGACAACGAAATATGTTCAAAGACTGAAAATGGCTTTTATGAGTATGTTACTTCTAGTAGGAAGTATGGCTCAAGCTGAGAATTGTAGCAATAGAGGTGTTTTAGATAAGAGATTTTGTGATGAAAACCATGATATGGTTGCCGATGCTCCTAAAGATCCAAAAAACTATAAAAACCCAAGCACATTAGTATTTACTTATACACCAGTTGAAGATCCAGCTGTTTATAAAGATGCTTTTTCTGATTTTCAAGCCTATTTATCAAAAGTTACAGGTAAAAAAGTTATTTATTACACGGTGCATTCTAATGCAGCTGAAGTTGAAGCTTTACGTTCAGGACGTTTACATATTGCTGGATTCTCTCCAGGACCTACAGGTTATGCAGTTAATTTAGGTGGTTATGTGCCTATTGCGGTAAAAGGAACGAGTGAAGGTTTTCAGGGATATAACTTAATTGTGATTACTAGAAAAGATAGTTCTATCAAAAACATAAGTGATATAAAAGGTAGAATAGTTGCACATACTTCCATTTCTTCAAATTCTGGAAATTTAGCTCCTAGAGCTTTATTTCCTAAGCTAGGAGTCACTCCAGGCCTTGACTATAAGGTTAAATATTCTGGTAAGCATGATCAATCTATTATAGGTGTTGCAACTGGAGATTATGATGCTGCTCCAGTTGCTTCTGATGTTTTCAATAGAATGAGTCTAAAAGGTACTATTAATAAAGAAGACTTTAGAATATTATTTACTAGTCCTCTGTTTCCAACATCTTCATTTGGTTACTCAAGTGAATTAGAACCTAAATTGGCTAAAAAAATTGAAGAGGCTTTTTCTTCTTACCGTTTTACGCCAGAAATGACAAAAATCTTTGGTGGTGTTGATAGGTTTTCCCCGATATCATACAAAAAAGATTGGCAAGTAATTCGTGATATAGCTCACTCTACAGGAGTAGCATATAGTGACAGTGGTTTGAAAGAACTGGCAAAAAGAGATGCTGCTAAGAGAGCAAAAAAAGCAGCGGCAGCTAAAAAGAAAAATTAATACTATTTTTGAAATAATTTAAGTCCACTTTTTATGTGGCTTAAATTATTCATTTTAATTCCCTAAATCTTACATATTTAAAAGAGGTTCATATGTCGAAAACAGAAAATTATCTTGAAATTAAAAATCTTAAAAAATGGTATACCCCTGGAGATTTAATTTTAAAAGGTATTGATATATCAATTACAAAACCAGAAGTCTTAGCAATAATAGGTCCTTCTGGTACAGGAAAAAGTACTTTACTTCGTTGCATAAATAGGCTTATTGAGCCAAGTAGTGGAGAAATTATTTTTAAAGATTTAGACCTTTGTCAAATAAAAGGTTCTACATTACGGAAAGTTAGCCGACACATAGGAATGGTTTTTCAAGAATATAACTTAGTTGAAAGATTAAGTGTTATTGAAAATGTTTTAACAGGACGACTTGGATATATGACGTCATGGCAGGCTGCTAGAAAGAAATTCTCTCAAAAAGATATTAATAGTGCTTATGAATTGCTAAAAATTGTTGGTTTACTAGATCATTCAAAAAAACGTGCAGATAGTTTATCTGGTGGTCAGAGACAAAGAGTTGGTATTGCACGTGCAGTAATGCAAAATCCAGATATTTTATTAGCTGATGAACCTACATCCTCTCTAGATCCTAAAACTGCAGTTGAAATAATGGAATTGATAACGAGTTTTTCTAAAAGAAATCATATTCCAGCTATTGTTAACATGCATGATGTTAAATTGGCACAGCGCTTCGCTACTAGAATTATTGGTATGTCTGGTGGATATGTTGTTTACGATGGAGAACCATCAGGACTTACAGACTCTTTGCTTAAGGAAATATATGGGGGCGAAGAATGGATGGAATAAAACATAATTATCCTAATCCATTTCCTAGAAATTGGAATTTCATTGGATTGTTCATACTCTTTGTTCTATATTTATTTTATTCTATAGAGGCAATGGGCTTGAGTTGGCTTCGATTTTCTGAAGGATTATCTTATGCTGGAGATTTGTTGGGACGAATGTTTCCACCAAATTTTACCCGTTGGGCATTGCTATTAGAAGGGTTGATAGAAAGTATAGAAATAGCCGTTATTTCTAGCTTTATAGGTATTTTTTTATCACTATTTATAGGATTATTGGCATCTCGTAACTTTATGCCACTTGTGATAAGTTCTTCTGTTCGAGTTTTTATTGCATTGTGTCGTTCTTTTCACCCTGTAATTATTGCTATTTTATTCGTAAAGAGTGTTGGTTTTGGACCATTAGCAGGAATATTAACTCTTATTACTGCTTCTATTGGCTTTATTGCTAAACTATTTGCAGAAGCTATTGAAGAAATATCTCTAAAACAAGTTGAAGCTATAAAAGCAACAGGTGCTAGTTTTTCAAGCATTATTTTGTTTTCTGTTTTACCACAGGTTTTTTCTAGATTTATAGGTTTTGCGACATATCAATCTGATTCTAACTTCAGAAATTCTACAATGATTGGTATTGTTGGAGCAGGTGGACTTGGTGGTACTTTATTCTCAGCATTTCAACGTTTTGATTACGATTTTGTTGCAGCTATTTTAATTTCTACCATATTAGTCATACTTTTATGGGAATTTATATCTATTGTAGTGAGAAGGATTTTTATATGAATAACATAGATTATCATTGGGAAAGATTCACTTTAAAACAACGTTTATGGCGTTATATAGTGTATGTTTGTATTGTATCAGCTTTATTTTTCTCAATACGAACAGTGGAAGTAATTCCGGAATTTTTCTACGATGCCCCAGAGCAAATGATTGATTTATTTTCGAGAATGTGGCCTATAGAATTTGAGTACTATCCTATTGCTGTACACGATGCAATTATAGAAACATTAAACATTGCAACACTTGGTACTCTACTAGCTTTAATACTAGCTTTACCTTTAGCATTAATGAGTGCATCAACTATTGTTTCTTATACTTGGGTGCATTGGATAGCAAGATTTTTTCTAGTTTCATCACGTTCGGTCAATTCTTTAGTTTGGGCTTTACTTTTTGTTGCTATTTTTGGACCAGGTGTTATATCAGGTGTTCTTGCTATTGCTTTTAGATCTATAGGTTTTATAGGAAAACTTTTAGGAGAAGCATTGAATGAGGTTAATATGGGTTCTGTTGAAGCATTAAGAGCCACAGGTGCTCCTATGATTACCATCCTAATTAAAGCTTACTGGCCACAAGTAATGCCAGCATTTTTCAGTATTTTACTATTTCGATGGGATATAAATGTTAGAGAATCTGCAGTTCTTGGCTTAGTTGGTGCTGGAGGAATTGGTGTTATAATAAGTGATTCTATGAACTTATTTCAATGGAGACAAGTTTCACTTGCACTATTGGCAATTTTTGCAGTAGTTATTATTGCTGAAATTGTTGTTGTAAATATTCGAAAAAAATTAATATAAACAGGAAAGCATGAAAAGCCCTAAAGTACTAAGCTTACCCATTAAAATAGATAATAATATTGAAGTAATTTTTAGTGACCTTGATGATACTTTGACATGGGAAGGAAAAATGCACCAAGAGACATACTTATCATTAGGTACACTTAAAAGAAATAAGAAAAAAATAGTAGTGGTTACTGGTGCTTGTGCTGGTTGGTGCGACTGTATTATTAGAACTTGGCCAATAGATTGTATCATTGGCGAAAATGGTGCTTTTTGGTTATTTTTAGACGAACATGGAAATTTAATTAAACAATATCAACTAGCAGATGATATACACAAGAAAAACTATTTGAAATTGAACACTTATGCTGAACAAATAAAACAATTATTTGGAATACCATTAGCACAAGATCAAAATTTTCGTATTACAGATATAGCATTTGATATAAATCAAGAAGTAAAAATTGATAAAGATATTGTTCTTAAAGCATCTAATTGGCTAAGCAAAAAAGGCTTAAATGTTTCTGTTAGTTCAATTCATATTAATGTTTGGTTTGGTGACTATAATAAGGCAAAGACCTCGCTTTCTTGGCTTAAAAAATATGGTATCAAAAAAGAAAAGTGTGCATACATTGGAGATTCTTGCAATGATGAACCAATGTATGAAGCATTTGAAGTAACAGCTGGAGTTGCGAATATTGCAAAAGTATTAGACACTCTTACTCATAAGCCAAAATATATCACCCATAGTAACGGAGGTTTTGGATTTGTTGAGTTTGCTAATTCTTTGATATAATCTAAAATTATAAGTTAAGGGCATCTCTAAAAACTACAGCTAACCAAGTCAAAACCATAATTTAGATAAAATAAGTACTATATATTATTAAAAGGCTTCATAAATGCTAGGAT
>JADGEG010000233.1 GCA_016744485.1 Arcobacter sp.
ATGACAAATGTATATAAAAATAATGCTAGTAAACTTAAAGAAAATATTTTAAATCCATTGTTTAACTCAATAAATAAAAATGATAAAATTACAAAAAATAAAGAGTAATAATATTTGTTTTTTATACATACTAAAAAAGCAATAAATAAAACTCCACAAAGCATTATAGAATAAAAATATGTAGAGGCAATAGTATTTATAAAAACTGTGACAAGAAACAGTAAAAAAACAAAAATTGGATTATCTAAATTATTAATTTTCATATATATACTTTATTTTGGAAAGTCATTATAATATAAAAAATCTTACAAAAATATCAACTTTGGTTTTTATTTTTATTATTTATCTTTGTTAAATCATAAATAAAAGAAAAAATTTCAGATACAGCTTTATACATAGTATCAGGAATTTCTTTATCAAGATCTATTTGACTTAATAATTCTACTAAATTTTCATCTTTTTGTATTGGAATTTTATTTGTTTTTGCAATTTTTATAATACTTTTTGCAATATCTCCTTTACCTTTTGCTGTAATTTTTGGTGCTTGATTAATTTCTACATCATATTTTAATGCTACTGCTTTTTTAATAATTTCTTTTTTCATTTTAAGCTTTTATATTAAATCCAAAATCTAAATCATCATCTTTTTTATATATATTTGATTTATTTTCTTGTTCATTTACATTTAAGTTTGAAACTTTTATATTTGTAAGAGATAATTTAGTATTGTTAAAAGCTTTTTTTAAAATTTGAATATTTTTTTGTATTAATGTTTTAAAATCATTTTGACTTGTATTAATTCTTAAATCAAGTTTATTCTTATCATATAAAACCAATAAAAGATCAGTTTGTCCATAATTTTTTAAACAAAGATTTATTCGGCAGTAAAATTTATCTTTTTTAACTTGTTTTATATAAATATTTCCATCTTCTAATATATCCCATAAAAAAGGAATATATAAATAATGGCTATTTGATGTTATACTTAACAATTGATAATAATCAATTTGAAAAAGTAATTTATCAATTTGTTTAGAAACTTCTTGAGTTTTCATATTCATATTATTTGAAACTTCTTGTTTCATTTTTAATAAAAGTGTTTTAATGTCACTGTTAATATTATTTAATAAATTTTGATTATTATTTGTAGTTTGTTTTAAGATTTTAGATTCTAAAAAAATACCTGATTTATTTATAAGTTCTTTTAAGTTTTTTTCATCAATATTTTTAATATTTTTTGAAAAGTTTTCTAACAAAGGTTTAAATTTATTAAATTGTGAATATGATTTTAATTCATTAATTAAGTTTAATATTGATTTAGAAAATGAATCAAAATTTTTAAAAACCACAGAGTTTTTAAGTATATTTTCAATTGTTACATTATGTTTGCTTCCATTTTTTAAATCAACAAATAAGTTTTTAATTAAATCTTGAATAGAAATATTACTTTTAAGTATGGAACTTAAATTTTTATTGTCTGTTTGATTTAAAATATTTTTTAATACTTTATTATTAGCTAAAGAAATATTAAGAGTATTATTTTGAACTTTCATAAAAATATTATAAAGTTTTACCTTATAACATCTTTTCCTTTATTTATCCAACCGTGAACAATACCACCATCCAGTTCATAAACATTTTTATAATATAGTTCTTTATTTAATATTTGACCAATAACCTTAGTTCTATTTGCATGAGCACATACCAATATAAAAGCTTGATTTTTGTTTTTAACAATTTTGTTAAATTCTTGTAACCAATTATTAAGGTTATATCTTCCAGCATTGTCAAAAAAAGTAAGCTTATGACTTCCTTTTATTATACCATAATGCTCCCATTCTTCTTGCCTTCTTACATCAATAATTTCAATTCCTTTTTTCATAGCTTCTACTACTTCTTTAGTAGTTAAAGATTTAAAATCAGCTTGCAGTGAACTTAAACCAAATAGTGAAAATAATACTAATAATTTTTTCTTCATTTATAACCTTAAATTTATTTAATTAAAGTATATCCAAAAGTATAATAATCTACAAATTTTATTGTTGATTAACTGATACTTGTTTTTGATCATTTATTTTTATTGGAAAAGTTAATATAAATTTGGTTCCTTGATTTTTTTTACTTTTTACTTTTATAGAACCTTGCAGTTTTTTAAAAACTAAATTATGTACAATATTTAGTCCTAATCCAGAACCACCTTCATTTCTTTTAGTTGTAATAAAAGGTTCAAATATATTGTTTATCATATCTTCATTTATACCTTTACCATTATCATAATAATTTACTACTAAATCATTATTTTTTATAAAAACATTAACATTTATCTTAGCTTGTTTTTCTATATCTTCAAAACCATGTATTATAGAATTTTGAATGAAGTTATTAAAAATTTGAGCAACAATTCCTGGAAATGATTTAATTTCTATATCATTTTCTTTTTTATTAATGTATTTTATTCGAACATTAAC
>JADGEG010000234.1 GCA_016744485.1 Arcobacter sp.
CTTTTTTGTTGTGCCTAAATCTTGCATACGCAAAATAAGAAAATAATTTAACTTTGCAAAACAGTATATTACGTTAATAATATTTATTTCAAAAATCAAGTATATTTTTCTTTTCTAATTTACAAATTTTAGAATTTGATATAAAAAAAGTTTAAATGCTATCTTTTTGCTATATTGAATTATTATAATCTCTTGTGTCCATTATTCTTAAAATTTTTTAAATTTAAGAATAAAATAAAAAGGAGAAAAGATGAGTCCAGAAAAAGCTCAAGCTTATTGGAAAGAAAATATTTCAATGATTCTTAAACTACTTGTAGTTTGGTTTGTTGTTTCTTATGGTTGTGGAATTTTGTTCATTAATGAACTAAATGCATTTACAATAAGTGGTGTTAAGTTAGGTTTTTGGTTTGCACAACAAGGTGCGATTTATGTTTTTGTTATATTGATTTTTGTTTATGTTAAGGTTATGACTAACATTGATGAAAAATACGGCGTTCACGAGTAGGAGAACTAGATGGAATTACAAAGTTTAATTTACCTATTCGTAGGTGTATCGTTTGCAGTTTATATAGGTATTGCTCTATGGGCAAAAGCAGGTTCTACTAAAGAGTTTTATGTAGCAGGTGGTGGAGTTCATCCAGTTGCTAATGGTATGGCAACAGCGGCAGATTGGATGAGTGCAGCTTCATTTATCTCATTAGCTGGTATTATTTCTTTTAAAGGAAGTGATGGTGGTGCTTATTTAATGGGTTGGACTGGTGGATATGTTTTACTAGCTATGCTTTTAGCACCATATTTAAGAAAATTTGGTAAGTTTACAGTTCCAGATTTTGTAGGTGACAGATATTATTCTGATGTAGCAAGAACTGTTGCAGTTGTTGCTGTTATATTTGTATCTTTTACATATGTTGCAGGTCAAATGAGAGGAGTTGGAATCGTTTTTTCTAGATTTCTTCAAGTTGATGTAAATACAGGTGTTCTTATTGGTATGGGTATTGTATTTTTCTATTCTGTTCTAGGTGGGATGAAAGGTATTACATATACACAAGTTGCACAATATGTCGTTATGATTTTTGCATATATGATTCCTGCAATTTTTCTTTCACTTCAAGTAACTGATACATTTATTCCTCAATTTGGTATTTTTGCTGAAACGACTTTTGCATTTAATGATGGAATTAAAGTTATACCTGAAGGTACTTATCTTTTACATGCACTAGATCAAGCAGTAGCTGATCTTGGCTTTAAAGAATATACACAACCAGGTAATTTATGGAATATGTTTATGTTAACTACAGCTCTTATGTTAGGAACTGCTGGATTACCTCATGTTATTGTAAGATTTTTTACAGTTCCAACAGTCAAAGATGCTAGAGTATCTGCTGGTTGGGCTTTAGTATTTATTGCCATTATGTATACAACTATTTCTTCAGTTGCTGCATTTTCAAGAATTAATTTAATTAAAAATGTTCAAAATGTTGAATATAAAGCATTTGTTGCTGGTGAATTAAAACATGCTGATGGAACATCAAACAATGGTAATTGGTTTAAAACTTGGGAACAAGGTGGATTAATTGCTTGGACTGATAGAAATGGTGATGGAAAAATTCAATATGCTCCTGGTGCTGCTTTTGATGCTAAAAAAGGTAAACCTAAATTTGATGGAACTAAAACTGGTATTCATGGAGAAAGAGTTACTGTAAATGCTAAACCATTGGCAAATAATGGAAAAATTGAAAATGAACTTTATGTTGATAGAGATATTATGGTTTTAGCAAATCCTGAAATTGCAAACTTACCTAACTGGGTTATTGCATTTATTGCAGCTGGTGGACTTGCAGCTGCATTATCAACAGCTGCTGGTTTATTACTTGTAATTGCTTCATCAATTTCACATGATTTAATGGGTCAAGTAATATTTAAAGATAAGGAAACTGGTAAATCAACATTGACTGAGAAATCAGAATTGATGTGGGCAAGAATTTCAGCCGTTGCTGCTATTTGTGTCGCTGGTTATTTAGGAATCAATCCTCCAGGATTTGTTGCACAAGTTGTTGCTTTTGCATTTGGATTAGCTGCAGCTGCATTTTTTCCAACAATTATTCTTGGAGTTTTTGATAAAAGAATGAATAAAGAAGGTGCTATTGCTGGTATTATTACTGGTCTTGGTTTTACTTTTTCTTATATTGTATATTTTGTATTTTTAGGTGGAGATAAAGCTGATTATTTATTTGGTATTGCTCCTTCTGGAATAGGAACTATTGGTACTATTTTACATTTAGTTGTAGCACTTGTAGTATCTAGAATGACTCCTGAACCACCACAAGAAATTCAAGATTTAGTTGAAAATATTAGAATTCCTTCTGGTGTTGGTGAAGCTCACGATCATTAGTCTTAGTTAATAACTATAAAAAGTGTACTTTTTAGTACACTTTTATAGTATTTTTTATAATAT
>JADGEG010000061.1 GCA_016744485.1 Arcobacter sp.
TAATAATATTTTATATGGTCAAAATATTATTGCAAATATTAGAATTTTAAATAACACAAAAGCAAAAGTATTAACTTTCAAACAATATATAAGCTCAAATATTCAATTTAATAAACAAAATAGCTTTATATTTTTTCTTAAAAATAACAAAGATAAACTGAGATTAAACTATTTTCATAAAATCAATAACACTTCTTGGAGATTAGGAGCTTTTATAAGAGTGGCTAATATGCAAATAGCTACAAAATCACATATTTTAAAAACAATCTTTTCGCAAAGTTCAAAATATAATAAACGATACCTTTGGTTTTATGATTATGAAAATTCTTATGTTTATAATTATTATAATAAAAACAATAAAATATCAATATACGATATTTTTAAAAATGATACCTTGAATTTTACAAATAATATATTGAAAAAATATAAAAATCAAGATAATTTAAAAACTGCTCAAGGTGTTATTAACTTTGCAAAATATAAATTTTTAGTTTCCATTAAAAGTAATGCTTTTTCAAAAGAAATAGATGAATTAACATATGAGTATAATTTTAAATTATCTATGTTTATAATATTTATATTTTTAATGGCAACATTTTTAATATTAGCCTCTATAATTTTTGCAAAGTTTATAACTACAATATTTTTACAATATAATAAAAGACTAAAGAACAAAACTAATCTTTATAAAAAATTAAAAGACAGGTATGAATTAGCAATTATTGCATCTGATTATGGTTTATGGGATATTGATTTAAAAACTAATAAAATATTTTTTTCAAAAAAATGGTTAGAAATGTTTGCATATCAAAGTAAAAAGATTACTACATTAGAAGAATGGTTATCACTAATTCACCAAAAAGATCAAAGTGATGTTAGAAAGAAGTTAACCGCACACTTAGAAAATGAAACAGAGCATTTTATTAGTGAGTTTAGAATTAAAAATAATTTTGATGTTTATAAGTGGGTATCAATTAGAGGTAAAATTTTTATAAATAAAAGTAATAATTCAAGAAGAATGATTATGATGTCAATTGATATTCAACAAAAAAAACAATTAACAAGAGACCTACAAAATGTAGATTTATTAGTAGAATACGGAAAAATAGTTATCTTTAAGTGGCGAAATGATGAGGATCTAACTGTAACTTATGTATCAAAAAGTATTAATACTTATGGATATTGTATTAAAGATTTTGAAAGTCATAAAATTGCATATTTTAATTTTATTCATAAAGATGATGTTTTTAAGATTAAAAAGAAAATTAAAACTGCCATTAGTGAAAAATTAAATTTTTTTACAATTAGACATAGAATTATAAACAGTAAAGGAAAAGTCAAATGGGTTTTTAACCGTACGATATTATTAAGAGATGACTTAGATCATGTAACACATTTATATGGATATATTAGCGATATAACACGAATTAAAATCTATGAACAAGAATTAGAAAATAAAATACAAAATGAAGTTGATAAAAATATACAAAAAGATAAATTATTAGCGCATCAAAATAAATTAGCTTCAATGGGTGAAATTTTAGGAAATATTGCACATCAATGGAGACAACCTTTAAATAATGTAAGTTTGTTAATATATTTTTTAAGAGATAACTACAATAATTTTACACAAGATAAATTAAATGACACTATTCAAAGTGCCGTACTACAAATAGAGTATATGTCTGATACTATTGATGATTTTAGAAATTATTATCTACCAATAAAAGAAAAAATACAATTTAGCTTAGAAAATGCTATTACTGTAAGTTCTAAAATCGTAGCTTCACGATTTTCAAGTACTAATATGAAATTAGAAATTTTTGGTGTTGATATCAGTATTATAAACTATAAAAATGAATTTCAACAAGTAATAGTAAATATTTTTAATAATGCAAATGATATTGCTCTTGTCAAAAAGCAAGCTCATGGCTTTGAAGCAAAAATAACTATTAAATTAAATAAAAAGCATGATTTTGCTCAAATCAATATAGAAAATAACTGTGGAAGGGCATCTCAAGAAGTACTAGATAAAATGTTTGAACCTTATTTTACAACTAAATTTGAAAATCAAGGTACAGGTATTGGACTTTATATGTCTAAAACTATTATTGAAAAAAATATGGGCGGACATATTACTGCATATAATACCAAGGATGGTGTTCAATTTAATATTTTATTACCTCTTTGATATTGTTTATATGATAGAATTATATATATTTTATAAGATAGGATATTATAATGGAGAAATATGTAACTAAAGTTTTACTAGTTGAGGATGAAAAAGTAGCTCGAGATACTCTGTCTTTTTATTTAAATACAATTTTTGATGAAGTTACAATAGCTTCTAATGGAGCAGAGGGATTAAATACTTTTAAAGAACAGTTGTCTAAAAATAAATATTTTGATTTAATACTAACAGACTTAAAAATGCCTCATAAAAGTGGTATGTCAATGATTGATGGGATATTAAAAATAATGCCAGAGCAACGATTTATAATAGTAAGTGCTCACAAAAATCAAGAAGATTTATTAAAGCTCATTAACCTTCATGTTTTAGGGTATTTTACAAAACCTTTAAACATAGATAATATGATGCAAATCTTACAAAAAGTTAAAAAAGAAGTTTTATCTTCCAAATTAGATAACATTTTAGATAAGGATTTAATAAAATTAAATGAAATATATACCTATCATAAAATAAAAAATAAATTATATAATCTAAATTTAAATGTTAAGTTATCAAAAAAAGAATTAGATATATTAAAAGTTCTTATTAATAATATGGGAGAGCTTGTTCCTGTTGAACAATTTAAAAAAGATGTATGGGGAGATGTTCAAACAAATGATTCTGCTTTTAGAACTGTTATGAAAAGATTAAAAGATAAAGTTAAGGATAATGATTTTATAATATCTCATAAGGGTTATGGTTATATTGTAGAAATGCCATTGTAGAATCCTTATCTAATATAAATTCAAGGAGATATTACATGTCAAAACAACTTACACCTTTTCATATTGCTATTGCAGTTAGGAATATAGAAGAAGCAAGAGAGTTTTACGGTAGTAAATTAGGCTTTAAAATAGGACGAAGTACTGATATGTGGATTGATTTTGATATGTTTGGACATCAATTTGTAACACATTTGAACAAAAGTTTAGGTGATGATGGAAAAGTACAAAATATTTGTAATAATGTTGATAAACATCAAGTTCCAGTTCCTCATTGTGGTGTCGTTCTTGAATTTGACGACTGGAATGCATTAGTAAAAAAAGTATCTGGTTTTGTAGATTTTATTGTTGAACCATATATTAGATTTAAAGGAGAAGTAGGAGAGCAAGGTACGATGTTTTTTGCTGATCCTTCTGGTAACCCTTTAGAATTTAAAGCTTTTAAAAATATCAAAGAAGAGTTATTTAAAAGTTAAGATACAGAAGTTAATAAAAAGTATTTATATAAAAATAAATGCTTTTTATTATAAAATTTTTAATTCAAAATTAAACTATGTTTATTTTAATATTTTTTACTCATTTTTTGCTAATAAATAAGGGTTTCTTTGGGCAGTTGGCATAATGTCCAAATACTGAATATTAACATGTGTAGGAGTATTTAAAACATTTATAATGCTTTGTGAAATATCTTGTGCACTTAATGCTTGATATCCATCATAAACTGCTTGTATCTTATCTGTATCTTCATTAAATCTTATATTTGAGAAATTAGTTTCCACTGCACGAGGAGCAATAGTACTAACTTTTATATTTGTATTTAACAAATCAGCATTCATCGATTCCCCAAGAGAATGAATAACTGATTTAGTAGCACAATATACATTTCCATTAGGATAAGCAGTTTTTCCAGCAATTGAGCCAATATTTATAATATGAGCTGTATTTAATTATCTCATTTGTGGAATAATTGCATGAGAGACATATAATAAACCCTTGATATTTGTATCAATCATATTTTCTCAATTATTAATACTTCCTTTGTCTATATGTTCTAAACCTAAGGCTAAACCTGCATTATTAACCAACATATCTATTGTTTTATTTTCTAATATTTTAGTAATTATTTGTTTTATTTTATCTTTATTTTTAACATCTAATTGATAAATATCTACATTTATATTTCTATCATTTTGTATTTTTTCTTTTAGTAATTTTACTTTTAATTTCAAATTTTATAAAAGACAAGGCTTTTATCATGCAAATACATGTTTATTATGGAGATACCTTCTTTTGTTCCTTTTGAAACTGAGCTAACTATGGCTATTAGAGTAGCTAGTTTTAAAGCACAAGGGAAAGGAATAATAAGTACACATTGATGCTAAAATAGCACTTAAGGCATCTCCTACAAGAAAAGTAAGTATACAAATGACTACAACTGTATGTTTTTTCATTTTTTATCTTTTTAATTATTTCTATTGTCAAAATTTTTAAGAAAAAAATCTTTTTTGAACTTCTTCTTGTAATTTAAATCCAGAAAAATTAGCTCTTTGAACTAATTCCCAAAAATATCTATATGTAGCTCTATCATGCAATTCTCCATCATATTGTATTGGTCCCCATTGTGCATCTTGAGCTGCAAGTAAAATATTTTGAGCATCTTGAACTTCATTAAATTCTGGCTTCATAGCATCAACAATTGCTTGTATTTGTGTTGGGTAAATAGACCACATTCTCATAAAACCAAAAGAATTTCTTGCAATTTCTGCATCTTTAAATGTCTGATATGGATTTTTTAAATCTAACGTTACATTGTGACAAGGAATAATATGATTAGCAATAGCAGCTTGTGCTACTTTTGTTTTTGCTGCGCTTATTAGTTTGTGTTCAAATTGTCCAGGACTTCTCATATTTGATGCATGAATAGCACCTTGATAACCTGAAACAAAATCCATTAATCCAAAATCTAAAACTTGCATCCATGGTAAAGTAGCTATTTTTTCTACATCTCTTAAAGCTCCATGTGTTTCAACTAAAACATGAATAGGAATTTCTCTTTTAATTCCAGCTTCTTTGCATTTTGCTTGTATATACTCAATTTGTGTTTTAATATCTTCATAACAATGTGATTTTGGTAAAGTTATATAAGCTAATTTCTCACCAGCCCCTGGTACTAAAATATCAACATCAGCCCTCCAATGCTCATTAGCATGATCATGAATTCTACAACCAGCCATTGCGTATTTATTTGTGTCTGAGTTTACAACTCTTACTATCATATTAGCATGTTCAACTTCTTGTCCAGTTTGTGCTCCATCTTCACAATCACAAGTTATATCAAAAATTGGTCCTAATTTTTCTTGCATTCCCATAGCTTTTAAAATTAGTTTTTCACTTCCTGCGAAATGCTCACAAGTTGGAATAATAGGTAAAGATTTTCCTGAATCAAATAGTGCTTTGTTTGGGTGTGTCATAATATTTCCTTTTAATTTATTTAATTTTTAAATTTAAGCTTTCTGCTTTAATTTTCTATCTATTTATTTTTGTTTTTCTTAGGAATTACAAGAGTGTAATCTAAATCTAAAACGACATTTTTAAGATATTTTCCATTTTCATCAAATCTTGATTCTATATCACTTGATTTCATGTTCTTTAAAGCCACAGTTCTAAGGCGTAAGAGTCCGATATCTTCTCTGTCTAAATTTATTTTTTCTAAAACTTCACTATAGGCATAAATAGTATCTCCTGCAAAAGTAGGATTTGCATGAGCTCCTGCATTTATTGAGTAAATCCATTGGGCATTTTGTAAACCATTAAATGAAATACTTCTAGCAATTGATATAATATGTCCACCATACATAAGACGTTGACCTACTGGAGTGCTTTTCATCATAAAATCATCAAAATGTACTTTTGCATTATTTTGGTAAAGCTTAGTTGCTAAGGTATGATCACTATCATCAATAGTAATACCTTCTGGGTGATTTAATCTTTCATGTTCTTCATAATCTTCCCAAAAATATGTGCCACCTGTTGCATTTGTATCAATATTTTGTAAAATTGGGATATTGATATTTTTACTTATAGCTGTAGTTTTTGGAAAAATAGGAACTTCATTTATTCCAGAGTTTTTGCTTTTATTTTTTTTATGTACCATTACCCAACGCTTAAGGTTTAATATTTCTTCATTATTTTGATTGTAACCAATAGAATGCACATACACTACCCCACTTTTACCACTTGAATTTTCTTTTAAACCAATAACTTTAGTTTCAAGTCTTACACTATCACCTACAAAAACAGGATTTAAAAAAGATACTTCAGCATATCCTAAATTTGCAATAGCATTTAAAGAGATATCTTGTACTGATTTAGCAAAAGTTAAATGAAACATCAACATATCATCAAGTGGTCTTTTCTCATATCCAAATTCTTGTGCTAAAACATCACTTGAATGAAGTGCAAATCTGCTTCCAGTTAGAGCAATATAAAAAGAAACATCTCCTTGTGTTATTGTTCTTGGAAGTGAATGGATTATTTTTTGTCCGATTTTAAAATCTTCAAAAAAATTACCCTTGTTTATCTTAGTACTTATTTTATTTTGTGACAATTTAATCTCCTTAAAATGAACTTTGACCGATTTCTTTAAATCGTTCAAAAAGTGTGATAGTTCTATTAGCCCAGTTTATTCTTGATTTATCAACTAATTCATCGCCAAACTGTATAACTTCTTTGCCATTTTTTAAAGCCTCATTATATGCACTAATCATGTCTTGTGCTTTTTTTACTTCTTCTTTTTTTGGCGTAAAAATATCATTTACATATTCTAGTTGAATAGGGTGCAATACTGCTTTTCCATCACAACCTAAATAAAAGGCATCTTTAGTACTAGCTTCACAAGAAAATTCATCTGCTACGTCAAAATGAGGTCCATCAATTACGATTTTTTCATAAGCTCTTGCAGCTAAACAAATTTGACTCATATAATGAAACATAGCTTTATAACTATGTTTAATACTTATTTGTAATTTTTGTGCTAAATTATTTGTTCCAATAATTATACATTTTAACTTTTCACTTGAAGCACATATTTCTTGAATATTTAATACTCCTAATGGTGTATCAATCATAATCATCAATTCTAATTTTGAATTAATATTTACGATAATTTCTTGCGCTTTTAATACATCTTTTGCACTTTCAATACTTGCAAATAAAATTCCATCAATATCAAGATCTTTTACTAAGTCTAAATCTTTTTTTATATTTGATGAGTTTAATTTATTTACTTTAATAACTTTTTCAGAATCACCAAATTTTGAATCTTTGGTAAACTCATTTTTTATTAGTTTTCTTGCGGCATCTTTTTGCTCTTCTAAGATAGCTTCAAAATCAAAAATAACACAATCAGCTAACACAGTTCTTGCTCGTTGAATATTTTTTTCGTTATAAGCTGGAACAAATAACATCGATCGTCTTGGTCTATAAATTTCCATTTGAAGTTTTGGTATAAAATCATTATTTAGTTTTTGAATATTTTTTATAAGTTCTTTTCTTAAAACTTTTCCATTTTTTGTTTTAGGATAATCATTTACTACATATATTTGTTTTGGTGCTTTATATTTAGCAAGGTTTTTTTGTCCAAATTCTAAGATATTTAACTCATCTTCTTTGCTTAGTTTTTTATCACTTAAAATAGCAATTGCAACAATAGTTTTATCAGCAGCTACATCAAGACCAATAGCTACACAATCAGCTACATCTTTGTGAGTTTTAATAACTCTCTCAATTTCATGAGGACTTACTCTAAATCCAAAAGTATTTATGATGTCATCTTTTCGTCCTAAGAACCAAATATATCCATCTTTATCTTTTTTTGCATAATCACCTGTAAAAAAATAACCATTTCTTTTTACTTGTGCAGTTTCATCTTCTAAATTCCAATACTCTAAAAATAAACCTGGATTATCTATTCCTATACAAATCATACCTTCTTCTTCAATCCCTGCTTCTTCTAGCGTATCTGGATTTAAAAGTTTAACATTATGGCCTGGTTGAACAAAACCAGCGGAACCTGGTCTTATTGGTCTATATTTTGAATGAGAAATATAATAAGAAAATTCACTCATGCCAATTGCTTCAAAAATATCTTGCTTAAATCTTTCTTTCCAAAGTCCAACCATTTCAGAAGATAAATGCTCACCTGCACTCATACAGTATCGTAGACTTGGACAGTCTTTAATAGTAAAATCAGTTTTTTGTAATATTTGTCTATAAATAGTAGGAACTCCTATAAATATAGTACATTTATGTTTTTTTATTAATTCAACCCAAGACTTAGCATCGTTTGCACCTTCATATGCTATTACTGTATGGCCTTTATATAAAGGGTCCATAAGTGCTGAACCTAAAACATAAGTCCAATTAAACTTTCCAGAGTGCATGATTCTGTCATTTTCTTTAAAATCAAACCAAAATTCACTAGCAGGTGCTCGTCCTACAAGTGATCTATGTGAGTGTAAAACACCTTTTGGAAAACCTGTTGTTCCTGAAGTATAAACTAAATATGCAGGCTCACCTGATTTTGAATTATAAAAATTATTTTCATTACTTGCTTTATTTATAATATCTTCAAAAGAGTATAAGGTCGCACCATGTGGTTTTTTAAGATTTTTTAAATTTGTAGCTCCTGAGACAATAATATGATGTAAATTATCTAAATTTTCTAAATAAGGTAATAAAGTATCATAAATAGAAGCTGATATTACTATGGCTTTTGCTTGTGAATCACTTGCTAAATATTTAACTTCTGTTCCACTTAGAAGTGTAGAAGTTGGAACGGCTACAATTCCTGCTTTTATACTTCCAAAAAATGATATAGGATAAGCTAAAGAGTTTTTCAAACAAATCAACACTCTATCTCTTGTTGATAAATTAATACTTGTTAGAAAATTTGAAAATCTAGTTGATTGATCATTTAATTGCTTATATGTAATCTCACTAGTTCCAAGTTCACTATCTTCAATAATCATAGCAATTGAGTTTTCTTTTGTTGTACCAATGTGTGCATAAGTACAAGCAGTTCCAATATTTAAAAATTCTGGAACTTCTATTTCTAATTGTGGGTATTGTTCTTGGTTCATTTTAATACTCCTTATATCTGACCAAATGGCCAGTTTTCTTTAAATGTGTGAAGAGGCATTTTATTTAATACTTTTAATGCAAAATTTTGATCTTCTTTTTTTAAACTTTTTAAAGCATAAGCTCTTAAAATATTTTGTAAAGACTTTCCAAACATAGGAGGATCTAGCATCTCACCTTCGTGTCTAATAGCACCACTTAAAAGTGCATCAGCATCAAGTGCAGCTTTTAGAATAAAAATATCTTTTTCTATTTCTTTAGGACTTGGAGTAAAAGCAACTTTACAAATATTGATATGATTTGGAGTAATTACTTGCTTTCCTGTTAATCCCATAGCAGTTTCTCTTTTAGCATGAGAATATACATGTCTTGAAGCATCATCTCCATGTAAATCTAACCACCTTCTTATGTCTTTTTTTTCTAAACAAGAATCAGGTAAAGAGTTTGGTGTTAAAAGTACTTCAACCCCACCAATAACTCCTTTGCCGTGAATACGTGCTTCCATTGTTAGAATATTAAAAAAAGTTTCTAATTCATCAATCCAACCTTGAGGTGTGATTTTATAAGCCATAGCTTTTGAAAAATCATGAATACCAAATACTACATGCTGTACAGTTGAATGTGACATTAGCTCAGATGCAATTTGAAGTGACTTAGGATGCTCAATTATTGGCTGAATAGTTAAATTACTTCCAATGGAAACTAACCAAGAAGATAAATCTCTAATTTCAGCATCTCCATAAACTTCACCAGCTTTTGCTAAAACAATTACATCAATATATTTATGAACTTGTCTTATTAGTTTTAAATCTTCTTCATACTCTTCAGTTCTAAAAGGGTTTATTCTAATAGCAATTTGGAAATCACGCTGTGGGAACTTAGGAAGTTCTTCTAAAAGTAATTTTCTAGACATTTCTTTCATTCTACAACCATCTTCTAAATCAAATAAAAGTGTATGAGCTTTTGTTTTATAAGCATGTTTTTGAAGTCTTAATTTTGCCTCTTCTATACTTTCATAGTTACCATCAAGGGGATTAAACTTAATTGGAGGATAATAAATTTGAATACCTGGCCATAATCCACCAAGAACTGGAGTTAAATCATCATTTGCTGTTAATTTTGATAAGTCAATTATTGACGAAGTCATTTTAATACCTTTATATTAATTTTTATGAAATATTCATAATGTATTTTGAAATTTAATCATAGTAATATATACTAAAACTTTATTTATAAT
>JADGEG010000235.1 GCA_016744485.1 Arcobacter sp.
TTATTTCTAAAAATTCATCTAAATTTGTATTTTTACATTATGTAAATTTATAATTTTATTTTTAATACAATCTAGTTTATAATTTTTAAAACTATTTAATTGTTTTTTTAATATTTGACTCATAATATTTCCTATAATATTTTATTATAATGTACAGTTCTTCTCTTTGTCTATAAATTTACATAATTCACACGAAACTGAACGTGCACTTCTTTTTGAACAAATTATGGGAATATTTTTTCTTTTAGCTTCTTTTTTATATTTATACATGGCATTATGATTTATAAAATCTGTAAGCATTAGAACAAAATCTGTATTTTTAGGAATATCTTTCCTACATGCACTAGATTTTTTTCTAGTATCCCAATGAGTAATGCTATATATTCCGAACTTAGCTAAAATACCTTGAATGGTACTTGTTTTATCCCCTCCAATTATTAATATACTCATTGTATCTCCAAAGTAATAATTTCTTTAGTTAATGCTAAAGCTTGTTTATTATCAATATTTTCATATTTCATATTTAATAACTTCACTATTGGACAAAGCATTTTATAATCTACACTTAATGAAGAAGTTCTAATGACTTTTTTTATTTCTGCTCTTAAGATACTTTCAGACATATTTTTCCTTTTAATTTTTACTAATATCAAATATTAACAAAATAAACTTAAAATATACTGATTATGATAACTATTATTATAGTATGAATTTTGTATTTTTAGATATTTCTTGAATTTTTTTATTTATCTTTTAACAAATCAATAAGTTTTAAAGGTGAAGTAATGATTCTTTTTATTATATTAAGAGGTGCAGATACTCCATCTTTTAAAACTTGTGTTACATATTTTGGATTATCTAAAGTGCCAATTATTTTTACTTTTGTTTCGATTTTTTTATTATCTCCTAATATAATATAATTTACTACAGGAATAATACCAACAATTTTTGAATAATTTTTCATAAATACAAGATTCAAATCTGAGTTTATAGTTGATTTTGAAAAATCAACTAAAGCAGAACCAGTAAGATCGATACCGTTTCCTTGGGTATGAATATCTAGCATATTTAAAATTTTTGATTTTAAATTATATTCAAAATCTATTTTCCCTTTTATAACCTTATATCCATTTAGTTTAAAGCCATCACTTGTAGTCATGCCTACTAAAGACGGTATAGCTAAAAAGGGGTTAATTAAAGCAGGTGAGGTATTTATTAAAATTAATAAGTTATTTAATATAGCCAAATCTTTAATATCATTTTGTTTTAGATATATTTGTCCTAAGATAGTATCATTTTTTCCACTTGCATTTAAAGAAATACTTCCATTTTGTATATAAGATTTATTTAATAAAGTATTGAAAAATTTATCACTCATATTTTTTATATTTAAGTTTATTTCTTTTTGTTTATTTTTTGTAAAAACTAGTTTTGTATTATTTGATTTTAGATTTAACTTTGTATAATTTTTATCTAAATCAAAGCTAAAAGCATCTGAAAATATTTTGTACTTATCGTTTATAATAATTGTTGAATTCAAAGTTTGTATATGATAAAATATTTTATCTTTTGAAGCTTTTTTTGTATTGTAGTGTATATCATAATTTTTTAAATATATGTTGATTTTATCTTTTATTATTTTTAATTTAAATTCATTATTTAAAGCTTGAAGTTTTAAAATATTGTTTATATATGTTCCATTTATTTGCATATAAGTTATTTTTTTTGATTTTTTAGAAATTGGTAAGTCTAAATTGATAATATCAGCATTAAAAGACATCTTATCTTCTTTTATTTTTATATTTGCTTCTTTGACATCATATACAAAATTTTTAATTTTTAATTTAGAATTTAGAAGTTTTAAATCTATATCTAGCTGATTTTTAATTTTAATGTTATTAAAATTGTTAGTTTCAATATTTATATCAATATTTTTTAATATTGCATTTATTTTATTTGATTTATCAATGTTAATACTTATTAAATCATCATTTGATTTTATAAATATTTCATTTTTATTTATTTTTCCAGTTATTTTCAAAGTTGTAAGTTGTTTTTTATTTTTGTATATTGGATAGTTTAGGTTTTTTAATCCAGCATTAAACTTAAACTCATTATTTTTTTCTATATTTAAATTTATATTTCCCTTGTTTATATTAATACTTTTTAATAAATTTGAATGCGGAAAAAAAACAGACAAATCATTGATGCTAATTTTATTTGTATTTGTATTTATTTGTATTTTTGTATTTAAATCTTTTAAATTTATTTTTAAATCATTTTTAAAACTTATGTATAGTTTGGTTTTAATGTCTTTTATATTAAGAATTTCCATATTTTCTTCTTTAAGTAATAAAGACTTAATAAAAGCATCTCCTTTTATTAAAGAAGTTTTTGTATTTATATCTAAATTTATTAAAGCA
>JADGEG010000062.1 GCA_016744485.1 Arcobacter sp.
ATTTGTAATAAAATTGATATTAAAAATCAGATACAATTTAAAAAAACAAGTTGGAAATTATTTAGACTGCTTTAGAAGTGGTTTTTAGAGATGCCCTAAATTGCATTTAACCCATGAAGACAATAAACATCTTTTTTATATTCTGAACAACTTAATCTTTGATAACAAAATCCCGTAGGGATATTGTTAGCTCGTAACAAAGAAGCTAACAAATGACTTTTTGCATAACACCAACCAGTTTTATATTTTAATACATCACTTGCTTTGCAAGTGGTGATATTATCCTTATAATCTCCAGTATGATTTATACTGTCTCTAACATATTCAAAACAATTTTTTGCTATTTCAATATCTGTTTTACAGCCAGTTGATAAACTCATTACTAACTTTTGTATTTCTTGATTGGAGTAATCTATGATGTCTGTTTCTTCTAAAAACTTTTTCATAGTTTTATATCTAAATTAATTATTTTTTGCCATTTCTTATTTGGCTTAAATTCTTTAGGTGCTTTAAATCTTATATTTTTTTGTTTTAAAATAGTTTTTTTATATTGATAAATAAATACTGAGGCTCTATAATTCATAATACAATGAATAAAAACTTTTTTATTATCTTCTTGAAGTGTTTTTAAAATTCTTAAAAATAATTTCAATCTATCAATTTCTGGATTTTTCCATGTTATAGGTATGTGAATATAAATCATTTTATTCTTTGTGACAATTTTATCTTCTTCTTGCAATGCACCTTTATTGTGCATAGCTAAATTAATAATAACATCAAATCCTTTTTTAGCAATTAATTTAATTTGATTTTTTTCAATCCGTCCTGATGTTGATATCTTTTCATCTGCTTTTATATAGTTTAATGTTGAGAAACAAGGTGATGAAACGGTTTGATAGTTCGGTTTTCAAATATCTTTATTCGACACTTAAAGCTCTAATTATCGGCAGTTTAACCTTGTTTTTCTCCTACGATTTGTTATCTTTACCACTACTTAAAAGTTTATTTTTATATTATTTTGTTGTATTTCATTATATAATAATTCATCTTTTGTATTAAAATTTACTATATCTATTTTATAATCAAAATCAATTCTCATTAATAGGGCTAAAAATAAAGATTTTTTCTTTCTAAACTCTTGTCGTGATAAGTTTGCATCAATTGCTAAATCTATATCTCCACCTTTTTTATTGTCATTTGTTCTACTACCAAACAAATAGATATTAACATCTCCGAAACTTTTTTTGATATTGTCTTGTAATATATTTACTATTCTTTTTGATAATCTCATGAATTATACTTTTTAAAGAAATTTAATGAATTTAAATAGTAACCTTCAAGCTGTTCAAAACTATCTACACAATATTTCAAATCATCTAAAGCTTCTTGTAACTCTTCGGGATAATCGTGTTCAAGTTCATTTCTCACTTCTCTTAGTTCTATCCAATTTTCAAGACTATCTATAATATTTTCTTTTTCAATATTAGATAATACTTCACTCATTTTAGTATTATTTATCCCTGCAATTTCTAAAAGAAGAGAAAATATTTTTGCACCTAAGAAGTCTTGTATTGATGAAAATCTTTTAAGGTAAGCATCTAATATAGCTCTTTTTTCAGGCTTTAAAGTATTAAAAGTAAATTGGTCATAAATATTCTGTTCTCTTAATAAATCATCTATTAGAAGTTTATATTCTTTTATGGCAATATAATGTTTTTCTAACTTATCAAATCGTTTTTGAAGTATTTCTTTTTTATTCATTACTTTGTTTCTCCATCTTCAGTTTTTAACCAATCTAAATTCATTTCCTCTTTAATAGTATTTTGAGTAGTACAATGTGCTTTCTTTGATATTGTGAGTTCATCAAATTTATTTGCTAATATATTTTTCTTCAGTTGAATCTCTTCTGATTTATCAAAAATATTATTATGAAAATAATTTTCTGTTTCATCATAAATCTTTTTATATTCATCTGCAAGTTTTCTATATGAAGTTATTTTTTCATACTCTTTTTGATTAATAATTGCACAACAAGTTGAAACCAAAGCTATTACTGCCAATATTTTCAACACAATATCAGGTAAATCATTACTAAATCCCAATGATATAATACTGAATACAATAGGAACAATTAAATATAGTTTATATTGAAATTGTAAAATATCAGCTGTCTTATGAAGTCCTTTAAAAGTATATGCAGTATCTTCACCTATTCTTTGTAATATTTTTTCTTGATTCATATTAACTCTTTACCATAGGAAAATCATTACCAAATAAAGAGTTTCTACAAAATTTAGAAAAGTCTATATCAGTAAAGTTTCCAATTTCTTCTTGTGTATAATTTTTATGTGTCCAACCATAAATTCTTAACAGTTGTTCTATTCCATTTCTATAATTATTAATATAATATAAGTTATCAATAGCTAATTTTTCTATTTCGAATGATTGTATATTTGAAATATTATTATGTATTTTACACTTTTTCATCATTTTAATAAGCGGTATAAGTTGATTGTCAAATTCTTTATTTGCTGTTGATAATTGTTTTTCTAATGTTCTTGGATTATCAATCTTTACCCATTCATTATTTGAAGATAAATTAGGCATATAAAAATCAGGAGTATTGTCAAATCCTAAAGCTAATGCTAAACTATTATCTATTTTAATCACAGGTGTTAATTCAAAAGTAATATGATTAAAATTTAATACAATACACGGTTTATTTTGTTTTATTTCTGTTGTGGTATATTTACTTTGTAAATCTTTTTTTAATTTATCTAGTATTGTATTTGGTTTAACATTATATTGGTCATAGCCATTTAAAACAACAAACATATCAACATCATTATTTAAATGATTAATTAGTGTGCTTTTTTTATATGAACCAGTTAAAAAAGAATTTGATACATAATCAAGTTTATCTAAATTATGTTTTCTTAAATATTGATGTGATTTTTGTATTTTAATTTTTTGTTCGGATGTTAATTCAATATTATTGATAAACTTTCTAATTCGATTGTTTAAACTAAAGCTTAAATCAAATTTTGCATTATTATACATTTTATCTACAACCAGATAATAAAATTGTTGCTAAAATTAAATATAACTTATTTTTCATATTTTTCAAATCCTTATTGAATATTATTTTATCATAAAGTAGTTATTTAATTTATAAGATGGATTTTATTTCAAATTCTTAAGATAACGACTGAAGTGAGGGACGATGTAACCCTAATGGTACTTTAAACTACTTCCCACTAATTTTTAAAATAATAGCTTGAAGCTACTTGAAAGTCGATGGGTTACTCGTTCCTCTCCTCTATTTTGTTATAGGTATTTAACTTTATATTTGAGTTCAACAAAATTATTTGGAAAAGCTGTTGCTTCTGCATCTTCTAAATTTATCTGTTTTGATAATTTACCAAACAAAGGTATTCCTGAGCCTAATAAAACAGGGGCTTGTGTTAATGTCATTTCATTAATTAATTCAAGATTAAGAAAAGTAGTGATTGTAGTACCACCATCTACGTATGCATGTTTATGTTCCTCTTGTTCAAGTTTAGTAATAAGTTCTGGAATTGAGCCAGAATACATTTCTACTTTATTTTTTAAATTTAAAGGAGCTTCTTTTATTGTATTGCTAAGGGCAATAATTTTTGTATTTCCATATGGCCACTGTTCAGGAGTTAAGTTAAAACTTGAAAGTACTTCCATAAGCTTTCGTCCTATAATCATACAATCAACACTTTGCATATACTTTGGCATAGACATATTAAAGTGTTTCATTAAATCTGAAGATGATTCTTTTTCAGATACAGATTTTCCGACTGTCTCGAGCCAATGAACTCCTCCATTTTCAGTAGCAATGTATCCATCAACACTTGGAGCAATAAATATTGAACATTTCATATTTTTCCTTTTTAGTAGTTTTGTATTTGTAGTGACCTATAACTATTTATTAAACATATATTATAGTCATTAAGCACTTAAATGTACTAATAACTGACATTCACATAATACTGATAAACACTACTTTAATGAGGAAACATTACAAAATGACATATTTTTAATGTATATTACTTTTTTAAGATAAGCTTTTAATGTATGTTTTATGTCTGTATTTCGGTGTAAATAGTACATTATGTATGTTAAATAGGTAAAAATCGTGATAAAACTACATTTATTAAGTTTGAAAGGAGTATCAAATGGCTAAAAAATTATTGGATGTGATGAGGGATAAAATTAGATTTAAGCATTATAGTATCAAAACAGAAAGAGTTTATTTATATTGGGTTAAGAAGTATATTTTGTTTCATAATAAAAAGCATCCTAAAGATATGGGCAAGATAGAAATAGAAGAATATTTAACAAATTTGGCTATTTATAATCAGGTAAGTCCTGCTACACAAAACCAAGCTTTTAATGCAATATTATTTTTATATGAACAAGTATTAAGTATCTCCCTTAAAGATGAAAATATTCAGGCTTTACGAGCAAAACAAAAAAAGCATATTCCTGTTGTTTTATCAAAAGAAGAGGTGAAACAAGTTATTTTATGTACAAATGGTATATATCAACTTATGTTAAAACTTATGTATGGTTGCGGTTTACGAATGAGTGAGCTTTTAAGTCTTCGTATAAAAGATATAGATTTTTCTTATGAGAAAGTGTATATTTGGGATAGTAAATCACAAAAAGACAGAACAGTTCCCATACCTTTATTGATAAAAGAAGAACTTTTAATACAAGTTAAAAAAGTAAAAGAGATACATACAATAGATTTAAAAAATGGCTATGGAACGGTTTTTCTTACTTTTGGATTTGACAAAAAATCTCCTAAAACAAAATACGAAACAAAATGGCAATATCTTTTTCCTATGGATAAAGTTTCAAAAGACCCTAGAAGTAATATAATACGACGACATCATACTTTAGATGTTACTTTTAGTAGAAATATTAAACGAGCAGTTCAAAAGTGTGATATTGATAAAAAGATTTCTGCCCATATTTTTAGACACTCTTATGCTACACATTTACTACAAAATGGAACTGATATACGTTCAATTCAAGAGTTATTAGGTCATAAATCAATTGAAACAACTATGATATATACTCATGTTATAAAAGAATTAAATAAAAGTGAGATAAAATCACCTTTAGATTTTTAGTATAATTTTATATTAAGACTTATTTATTTTCCAAATTATCATATTCTTCATTTGTAAATATTCTTGAAACTGTAATAAACTGATAACCTAAGTCTATCTCAAGTGAGAAAGAGTTACCAAATGCAGAACTTTCTTTTTTAACATCAATAGTTATATGAGAGTGTTTAAAGTATTCGAATTGATCTTTATCTATAAAAAAATCAACTCCACATATAATACCTAGCTTTACATTTCTTGAAGGTACATGAAAATCAGACTTTTCATAACACATAGGTGCAGTTCCATCACAACAACCACCACTTTGATTAAATACCAAATCACCATGTTCTTTTTTAAGCTCTTCTATAACTTTAGAAGCTTCAACACTTACAGATACTCTTTTTGTAAACATTCTTTAGCCTTTTATGTTTAAAATATACAGAAGAAAAACTTCTATATATTTATTATAATCTTGAAATTAATCTTAGAAAAACCCTAAAGCATCTTTACTATAAGAAGTTAAGATATTTTTAGTATGTCTATAGGCATTTAACATCATCATATGAGTTTCTCTTCCTATTCCTGATTTTTTATATCCACCAAATGAAGCATGTGAAGGATATAAATGATAACAATTAACCCATACACGACCAGCTTCAATACCTCTACTAAATTTATGTAATTGATGTGCATCTCTTGACCAGATACCAGCACCTAAACCATAGATTGTATCATTTGCAATTTCTAAGGCTTCATTCTCATCTTTAAAGGTTGTAACTGCAAGAACTGGACCAAAAATCTCTTCTTGGAAGATTCTCATTTTATTGTGACCTTTAAAAACTGTAGGTTTAATATAATTACCATTTGGATGAGTTTTACTATTATAAGCTTCTCCACCTATTAAACACTGTGCTCCTTCTTCTTTAGCAATTTTGATATAAGAAAGAATTTTTTCTTGTTGAGAAACTGAACATTGAGCTCCCATTTTACTAGTAGGATCAAGTGGATCTTCCATAGTAATTGCTTCAATTCTCTCTAAACATCTTTTCATAAATGGCTCATAAATTGACTCTTGAATTAATGCTCTTGATGGACAAGTACAAACTTCACCAGAATTAAATGCAAACAATACTAAACCTTCAATTGCTTTATCAAAGAATTCATCATCTTTATCCATAATAGATTCCATAAAGATATTAGGTGATTTTCCACCAAGTTCTAATGTCGAAGGAATTATATTTTCAGTTGCATATTGCATAATTAACTGTCCAGTTGTAGTTTCACCTGTAAAACCAACTTTTTTAACATCAGGATGAGTAGATAAATATTTACCAATTTTTCCACCAGCTCCATTAATAATATTTACAGTACCTTTAGGTAGAACATCAGCAATTGTTTCCATCATAAGTAATATTGACATAGGAGTTGCAGAAGCTGGTTTTAAAACGACACAATTTCCAGCAGCTAATGCAGGTGCTATTTTCCAAGCTGCCATTAATAATGGGAAATTCCAAGGAATGATCTGAGCAACTACACCTAAGGGCTCATATACTTCTTGTGATATAGTATTTTCATCCAAATCAGAAACTTGACCACTTTCACCACGAATAACTGATGCAAAATATCTAAAATGATCAACAACCAAAGGTACATCAGCTGCTAGTGTTTCTCTTATAGCTTTACCATTATCTAATGTTTCAGCAAGAGCTAAAGCTTCCAAGTTACCTTCAATCGCATCTGCAATTTTGTTAAGCATAGTTGATCTTTCAATTACACTAGTGTGCTTAAAAGACTCAAAAGCTGTTTTTGCAGCCTTTACTGCATCTTCAACATCATCTTCATTTGATCGTGGAATTTTTGTAAGAATTTCACCATCAACTGGTGAAACATTATCAAAATATGTTAAACTTCTAGGACTTACCCATTCCCCACCTATAAAGTTTTCGTATTGTGCCTTGTATTGTGGTTTTGTATATGCCATTTTTTATCCTTTTTTTAGTATTATTTTTCTAGATTTAAAATTCTACTATTATTTTATAGCCTGAATATAGCCATATTTAAAATTAAATCATTTAAATATTTTGAAATGCTAGACTAGTTTTTTAACTTCTTGTAAGTTTTTATACTTTGTGATAAATATAAATATGATAAATATAATTTTCTTAACTTTAATTTTACAAGATATTTGATAGAATGCTAATAATTATTTTTAAATAGGAAAGAATGAAATGAGTGTTAAAGTACAAGCAATGGGAGAATATCAAACTAATTGTTATATTATTAATGTAAATAATAAAGATTTTATAATAGATCCAGGAGTAGAATCTAGTTCATGGATTAAACAAAATGTAAAGAATCCTGTTGCAATATTAAATACTCATGGACATTTTGATCATGTTTGGTCAAATAAACAAATACAAGAATATTTTAATATTAAGCTATATTGTCCAAAAAATGATGCTTTTATGTTAAAAGATGACATATTTCAAAGAGGTATGCAAACATCAGTTCCTGATGTATTAGTAAAAGAAGATGAAGAATTGACAATAGAAGGTGTAAAAATAAAATTCCATTTTTTCCCAGGACATACGCCTGGATGTTCTGCTATTGAAATTGAAAATAATTTATTTTCAGGAGATTTTATATTTAAAGGTTCAATTGGTAGATGTGATTTTCCATATTCCAAACCATCTGATATGAGAAAAAGTTTAGAAAAAGTTTTATCATGGAATAAGGATTGTAAAGTTTTTCCAGGACATGGTTCTAGTACCACATTAGAAAAAGAAAAAACATCCTTAGAAAACTGGCTAAATTATATTTAAATATAAATAAAATTTATGCTTCTAGGTATTATATTTAATACATAGAACAATAAATTATGAAATAAAGAATATCATATAATTTTTTTAAGGATACAAATTGAAAAATAATATTTTACAACTTATCAAATCATCAGCAACAAATGAAAATGACTATAAAGCATTAGAAAATATTTATCAACTTTATGAACAATTACAATATTCTTTTACTATCAAACAAATAGCTGAAGATATTTTTGAATGGCTTTCTCGTTTATTTAAGATTAGCAATATGACTTTTTCATTATTTGATATGGAAAAAAATACTAAAGAAATAATATTTGAGAAAGGTGAAAGTTTCTATTTAGACGATAGTCTATCCTTTTTTTTTATTATTAATACTCATACAAAACTTAATGCAGTTGTATCGTTTTGTGCCTTGTCAAACATACAGT
This sequence comes from Arcobacter sp., assembly GCA_016744485.1. Taxonomy (GTDB): domain Bacteria; phylum Campylobacterota; class Campylobacteria; order Campylobacterales; family Arcobacteraceae; genus BB30. Next base: position 8,401 of record JADGEG010000062.1, read on the forward strand.
ATAAAATATTAGAAGATAATAAACTAACAATTGATTCTGCATTTTTTCAAGTATCGCCTATTATTCAAAGTGGTATTATAAAGAAAAATTTTATTGAATCTTCTTCTTTAGATTCAGTAACAAATGTTTACAATAGAACATACTTAATTAAAAATATTAATAAATATATAAATTTATCTGGAAAAGAATATAAAAATATTTTTTTCTTAATGTTAGGCATTGATAGATTCAAAGCTATAATAGATGAGTTTGATTATAATGTTGGAGATAAAGTTTTAATTGAACTTGCAAAAATCATACATACAAATATAACAGAACTTGATATGGTTGCAAGATTAATCGGTGATGAATTTTTAATATCAATTATAAATAATGATAATAAAGCAAATGTAATAAAAATTGGACAAAATATTATAAGTGACTTTAGTAAAATCAAAATTAAAGTTGATAATAAAAATAATACCTTACAAAAAACAATTTGTATAGGTATTGATACTTATAATAGTACTAAGGAATTAAGTATAGATGAGATAATCAAAAATGCGGATATAGCATTAAATGAAGCCAAAAATATGGGTCGTGGAAAATTAGTTCATTATGATGAATTAAATAATAAAGATACTGTAGAATTATTTTAAAAAAATATCTTTACTAATATTATTATGATTAAATATGATTATGTCATTATAGGTGCAGGGATTGCTGGTTGCTCAATATCATATTTTTTAGAAGGTAATAATGTTTTATTAATAGATAAAAACGATGGTGTTTCCAAAGGTGCAAGTGGAGCAGCTGGAGCATTTTTATCACCTCTTTTAGGTAAACATAATAATTTTAAAACTTTAGTCAATAAATCACTTATTTATTCTGTTGATTTTTATAAAAAACATTTTACACAAGATATTAAAACAAAAGGCATTATTAGAATTCCAAAGAACAATGACTTTAAAATAAAATTTGAATCATATAAAAATAATAATGACTTTGCATATAAAAATATAGAAAATGGATATTTTTTTGATATTGGCTCTCAAGTTTCAGCAGTTCAAATATGTAAAAAGCTATCGCAAAATTGTGATAAAAAATTTAATTATGAAGTTAAAACTATACGATATATTAATGATAATTGGATATTGAATAATGACATAAATGTAAAAAATTTAATCATTACAAGTGGATCTGATATAGAATTAATAAAAGAAGATTATTTTGATATTAGAAAAATATGGGGTCAAAAACTAGATATATTAAGTACTTCAAATCTTTTATATAATTATCATAAAGAATGTTCTGTTTCATCTTCTGTGAAAATACAAAATTCATCTAAATATAAAATTTCAATAGGAGCTAGTCATCATAGAGGAATATACACTCAATTAATGAGAAATGAAGATACTATCAAACTTTTAAAACTAGCAAATGACATTAAAAAACTAGATGATGTAAAGGTTATGGATATTAAAGTTGGTGCAAGAGCTTCTAGTATAGATTATTTTCCAATATATGGAGAAATTATTAATTCTAAAGCTACTTTAGAAAAATACCCTTATTTAATACATGGAACAAAAATAAAAGAAGAAAATTTTATTAGATTTAAAAACCTCTATGTTTTAAATGGTTTAGGTGGACGTGGTTTTGTTTTAGCACCATATTTAGCACAAAAATTAGTGAACTTTATACAAAACAATACACCATTAGACAAAAACCTTACGGTAAATCGGTTATTCCTAAGGTGGGTAAGAAAAACTAAATATAATGTTTGATTTCTTGAATACTATATTT
>JADGEG010000236.1 GCA_016744485.1 Arcobacter sp.
CTGGATATGTTTTTCTTTTTGTACTCATTTTATATTTCTAAATATTTTACTTTTTCTTTATATTTCTAAATATTTTACTTTTTCTTTATATTTCTAAATCTTTTACTTTTTCTTTATATTTCTAAATCTTTTACTTTTTCTTTTATATTTTATTCTAATTTTAGGAATAAGAATATTAAATTAAGTGGTTTGTTTTTATAGGGATATTATACTTAAGGAAATAGTTGCTTAGAATATGAATTTGTTTGTCTGATTTAGTGTTGACATATCAATCAAAAAGAATTGTAATATTTAGCCTATAAAAATATTAAATATCAATGAAAAATCCCATTTTAATGTCTAATACATAGAGATAATAAGTATAGATAGCTAACAATAACCGTATTTAGTGGTGTCTTAACAGATTTTTCAGATAACTATGGATACAATTTCAGACCTCAATATGCTGTGATTAACAGTATATTCTTTTAATGTGCGAAGGTGGTGGAATGGTAGACACGTCAGCTTGAGGGGCTGATGCCAGTACTGGTGTGAGGGTTCAAATCCCTTTCTTCGCACCATAAACTAATTATTTAATACCAAAGTCATCTTTTATTTGTTCCACCCATTTTTCTAATCTAGCTTGAGTTAAATCATCTTGGTTGTCTTCGTCAATAACTAGTCCTATAAACTTACCATCAATCACAGAATTTGATTCTTTATAATCATAACCATCAGTTGATGTTTGTCCTACAACGTTTGCATCTTTTACTTTTCCATATAATAAGAATATTGCATTAACAAATGTATTTCCATATTTTTTTTGATCTCCTAAACCAAGTAATGCAATAGTTTTATTAGAAAAGTTTATTTCATCCAGTTTTTCTTCAAAATCCTCCCAATCTGATTGTAAATCACCCTCACCCCAAGTTGAACTAGCAAAAATTAGTTTATCAAAAGAAGATATTTGTTCTGCAAAAGTAGTACTTACATCAATTAACTCTACATAATCTAAGCCTATAATATTAGCTAATCTTTCACTAACATATTTAGTTCTACCACCATCACTACCATATATCAAGCCAATTTGTTTCATAACACACCTTTTTTATTAAAAAGTTATTCATATATTATAGCCACTAATTGATAATTATTCGCAAATAACCAGATTAAATATTAAATAAACTTAAGATATATATAATTTTATTATATTTTTCAATAAGTAAAAAATATTCCTTAACGAAATATTCTACAATTCTTCCACAATTATTATGCTATGATTATATATAAAAAATATAAAAAAGAATTAATTATGAAAAAAATATTTGTTATTTTATGTATCTTTTTTTTTACTGCTTTAGTATTTGCTGAAAACTTTTCAGAAATGAGTACACAAGAGTTAATAGCAATTATGGGTTATGTAAAAAAACCCAATAATACAAAGTTCAAGCAAGAATTAAAGAATAGAATAAGCACTATGAATGAAAAAGAAAAAAAACAATATCTTAAGAATCTTATAAAAAAACAAGATGAAAAGTAAAATCTTATTATTAGAAGATGATTTATCTTTAAGCCAAACTATTATTGATTATTTAGAAGATCAAGGGTTTGAAGCAATTCCTGTATATGACTCAGAAGAAGCTCAAAGCATGATTTATGAAAAACAATTTGATATTTTTTTATTTGATGTGAATGTTCCTGTATTAAATGGTTTTAAGCTTCTTAAGTTAATAAGAAAGCAAAACAATCTTACACCTTGTATTTTCATTACTTCTTTAAATTCTATGAATAATCTTGAAGAAGGTTTTAATAGTGGTTGTGATGATTATATTAGAAAACCTTTTGAATTAAAAGAACTTTTATTAAGAGTTCAAACTTTATTAAAAAAAGAATTTTCTAAGAAAAATACTATAATAAACCTTGATAAAAACTTTACTTTTGACACTGTATCTAATGAGTTAAAAGAAAAGGAAATAATTGTAGATTTACATTATAAGGAATTAAAATTATTAAAACTTTTTTTACAATGTGAGAATGAATTAGTAAGTCATGATAAAATATATAATTATATTTGGGAGTATGATGAGCAATATAGTGACAGTTCTTTAAGAACATATATAAAAAATCTTAGAAAAATATTAGGAAAAGAAAAAATTGTTAGCCTTAAAAAACTTGGATATAGATTTAACTCAAATTGAAAAAAAAACATTATTAGGATTTTTATCCTTATATTCTTTTTTTACTGTTGTTATTTTAATTTTTATATCTTTTTTATATTTTACATTCCAAAAAGATCTTTTTTTACAAAAAAAAAGAATTATCCTTCAAGAATATTCTAATGATTTGATTTGGAGACTAAAAGATTTACATATAAATTTTGATAAATATAAATA
>JADGEG010000063.1 GCA_016744485.1 Arcobacter sp.
CTATTTTTATATTCATAAATCCATGCATACCTTACAGAGTTTCTTTTCAAGGAAACTTTTTGCTAAAGCAAAACCGTATTTGCTAGTTTTGACGAAGTATGCTGTTGCCTTTTTTCTCACAAAGATTGCAAGCACAAAAATATATATCTTTCTTGTTTGGCAATCTTTAATTCTCGTCGTAGTCGTTTAACTTTAACATCTAACGGTTCATTTATATTGGTAAAATTTACATTCTTAGTTGGAATATTATATGCTCTTTTATATGTTGTAACCTATGAATATAATGTCTTTTCATTTAAACCTAAATCATTTGCAACTTTAACAACTGATTCATTATTATTTATAATTAATTGTACTGTTGAATCTTTAAATTCTTTACTATATTTGCTTTTTCTCATTTGTAACCTTTATTAGTTTATTTTAACTCAGAATTGTTTAATTTCTATGTCCTAATTTATGTTACCACTTCAGAGATCCTTAATTATTAAAATTGGAGTAGACATTGTTCTATTTCTTTTAGTTTAAAGTAATTAACTGTTTCATACACAAAACATTTTCTTCTCATTTGTAAAAATTATTGCATAAATAAGAGGGATTAAGAATATTTTTTTACTAGAAGAATGTTAAAATGATTTAAAGAAGTTTTTTCAGTGATTTTCCAACTCTTTCAAGATGTAATCTCATTTCTCTTTTTACTTTAGTTTTGTTTTTTTCTTTCATCGCTAGTACTATTTTTCTATGTTCCTCAATAGCTTGGCTCGTTACAGAAACATCATTAGTAGCAAAGTAACGCATTCTATTCATATAAATGTTGACTTTTTCCAAAATATTCCAACCATCAAGAAGTTTTGCTATTTTTGCAATTTTATGATGAAAGGCGACATCATATTCAAAAAATTCTTCTAGATTATTTTTATTGACTGCTTGTTGTTGTTTATCTATTAAGGAATTCAAAATTAAAAAATCATCTTCAGTAACATAATTCATAGCCTCACTTACTAGGAGAATTTCAATAGCTTCTCTTAATTTACAGGCACCATTAATTTTTTCTTGATTAAGTGGAAGTATAAAAGTTTTACTTTGAGGCATGATTTTTATTAATTCATCTTGTTCTAAGCGTTTTAATGATTCTCGGACTGGACTTTTACTAATATTCATAGCAGATGCGATTTTTGTATCGGATAAAGTTTGTTGTGGTTTTAAAACACCCCTAGTTATCAAATTTAAAATAATTTGATAAATTTGTTTTTGTAGGTTTTTGTTTTTTTTTAGATTATATTTTTTAAAATAATTTAAGTAATTTTCATTTTCAGAACTTTTGATAATAACTCTCCTTAAAATTTAAAATAATTAATTATTTATCAGTGTTTATACTTTTTTAACTTTGGTCTATTATATATCTCAAAATATAAAGTTATAGTTCATACAGTAAATAAAAAACTGGTATGTATTAAATAGTAGAAACTAATTATACAACAACTCTAATATTATGTTTCTTAAAATAAGGTTGGATATAAATATAATTTGCAAAAAAATTATATTAGTTATCATCTTTTTTACTGCAAGTGGCTCATAATTCAAATCTTGTCCTCTATCAACTAAAGGAAGAGCCTTATCTAATTGAGAAAGTGTCATACCATGGGCATAGGCATTATAAGTCCATCGTGCAAATTGTAGCAACAGCTCTTCATTTTCCTTATTTATTCTTTCATTTTCAGCTTCAAATGTTTTAATCTTTTCCGCTAGAATATACTCCTTTGGTGATAATTTTGGATCAATTCTATTTGTATTTTCTCGATCCCTTGAAATACGAGCCTTTGCTATACTATATGCTCGTTTAATATGTGGGTGTTTCGCAAGTGTTTGACGAGTATAGTGTTGTCCTGTTCTAAAATCAATGGCCGTTATTAAATCGTTCCAAGTTAGTTTACCTTCAATTTTATCAAGAATAGTTACTGCAATTTCAATATCTTCATCTGTTAAGTTTTTTGAACGGCTTCGTTTTTATAGCATATTACATTCCTCCTAGGTATTTTATTAAATCTCTTAGTTCATCTATATCAATAGGTGACTCATCCAATGCTTCTTGATATCTCACTTTAGACTGTTCAACTTGTAATACAGGTGAAGTATTTGATAATTATGTATCTTATGTTCTCTTTCTTCTGAAGAATCTGATTTATCCATTAAATCTGAAAAGCTCTCATTCCAAAAGTGTCTTAATGGATGAGGTTAAAAATCATCTGGTAAGTTGAGGAACTTAACTCTTAATCTTTCACTGATTTTATTTAATCCTATTAAGCTAAGGGGGAGCATCAGAGGTACTTGAGATAATAAGAAATTCATGCTTTTTAGATTCTTTTATATTTATTCTATGCTCTAGAATATAGTGTTCTGTAATTTTCATAAAAAAAATATCAGGTATTGTTAAGATTCTACTACGAGTCTTTACATTTGGTTGATTTTGTCTTGGGTCATCTAAATCATCTGAATGTTTAATAATTGTTAATTGTTTTTTTCTAAAATCTATATCTGAAATTTTTACATTCAACAACTCACCATGTCGAAGTCCAAACTTAAATAACCAAACAAAGATTACTTCGTTTCTTGATTTAATAAAATCACCTCTAAAGGGATTTTCTTTTGAGTTACGATTAATAATACTAAACAGTAAATCTCGTTCTTCATTAGATAAACCTTCTTTACCACTTATAAAAGAATTATTAGATTTCGAAGGAATACATAATTCTACTACTTTTTTAAAAAAAATTAAAAAATCTTTAATTGCAATATATTCTAAACTTTGAAGATCCATTTTCGATATATGTATATTTCCCAACCACAAAACATAATCTCTTATTGTTCTTAATCTATTTGCTGCTGTATTTTTGTCTACAAACTTCTTATGTATTTTGGGTTCAATAATTATGTACTTTTCTAAGGAGTTTAAAGAGATTTCCTGTTTCCAACTTGGCTGAGTTTGATCTGGAACTTCTTTTAGAATATCTTCAAGTTTGAACTTACAATTTTCTATGATTGATTCCAATTCATACGAATGAAATAATTTTCCATTATTAAATCTTTTAATCAATAATTCGTCATTCAGATTTTGTTTTTGTAAAATAATTTTAAAAAAAGATATATTCTGCAGTGTGTATTTAATTGTTTCTACTGCTTTACCCTGAGATCTTATTTGGGTTAAAATATAAAGAGTAGACAACATATCAGGTTTACCGTTGTTAGAATTTATTAATAAAGGTAATCTATCTCTAGTTGAAGTTATGATTGTTTTAATTTTATAATTATCCATAGTTTATTTCCACTATTTAAGTGTATAAATTACAGTAAAAATTAAAATTTAAGTCAAGAGAGAATGTAAATAAGAATAATTGTAGAAATATCCCAAGTAAAAGAAGATATTCCAACATACTCTATATAATTATTTACATATTAAATAAGTGTATAAGTTAAAAAGGTATTTCATCCTCATCGATATCTATTTCAGGTATTTTAGGTTCAGGTGCTTTATACACCTTTTGCTCATTTCTACCACCATTATTGTTAGCTTGTGTATCTTTATATGAATTATTAGATTGATTAGGTGCACTATTATATGAATTTGAATTATTTTGCATATTTTGACTATCTGCTTTACTATCCATCATTTTCATAGTATCAACTCTTAAAGAGTGTTTACTTCTATTTGTACCATCTTGTGCTGTCCATTGTTCTAATACAAGCCTACCTTCTAATAAAACTTTTGAACCTTTTCTTAAATATTGATTAGCAACTTCAGCACTTCTACCAAACATATTAAAATCTAAAAAACAAACCTCATCTTTTTGTTCACCAGATGCAGTTTTATATTTATATGATGTAGCAATCGCACTTTTTGCTATTGCTGTACCACTTGAAATATATCTTAGTTCTATATCTCTTGTTAAGTTTCCTACCATTACAATTTTATTATACATAAAAAGTTCCTTGAAAAGTTATTTTTGAGCCTTTTTAGCTGCTTGATCACTCATTTTAGTCCAAGAAGCAATGTCTTTTTTACTTTCATATTTTATAAATATAAATCTTAAAATATTTTCACTAATTCTATAATTTCTCTCTATTTCAGCAATACCTTTTGGTACACATTTAAAATAGATTACAAAATAGTATCCTCTTTTGTTTTTATCAATTTCATAAGCTAGCTCTCGTGAACCCATATTGTCACGTGTTACTATCTCACCACCATTTTTTTCAATTGTTGCTTCTACTAACTCTACTTGCGATTGAATTTCTTCTTCAGTAAGAGTTGGTTTAATTATAAACATTGTTTCATAATGTTTTAATTTTGACATATATATTCTCCTTGTAGTTTCTGCCAGTATTTTTACAAATATCAGCAAGGATTCTTTTTTCAAAGTCTAAGATTTTATCCAAATAAGGCTTTAAATTTTCTTAGACTTGCTTGTAAAAATAGGTTTTGATTACTTATAACTGAGGATTTAAATTCTAATTCCATGTTTAAAAGATACTGTAATATTTTTAAAAAAGTATTAGGTTTTATATTAATAGCTAGTCTTGTTTTTTTTTCCCATATATGTTTTGGTGGAATAAATCCTAAAATTTCTTTTGCATTTGGAGTACCAATTGATCTAGCATATGAGCTTATCATAAATAATTCTTGAACAAATGAAGTTATTTGATTTAATATATAAATTTCGTTTATTCCACTTTCAAGTAATAATTGAAGGTCAGAAGATATATCTTGCATATTTACTAAATCAAATAAAAAATCTTCAAAATTAACACTACCCATTCCAAAACAATGAGTATTTATAATATCACTAGTGATATTTTCATCTAGTATTGATAATTTAGCAAGGTCATTCATACATAAAGATAAATCAAATTTGTGCATAAAATACAAATGATTTAAAGAAGATCGATCACAGACAATTTTTAATTCTTTTGCTTTATTATCTATTAGACTTATGGCTTCATTTGCAAAAGGTTGAAACATTCTTATACTAACACTATTGTTTTTTTTAGTAAAATATCCACTCATAAGTTTAAATTCAAAATCACCCATACAAGAAAATATTATTTTTGAATTTGTATTAATTTCACAAGCTTTGATTAAAGCATCAACTTCTTTTTTATTTAATTTTTTATCTACTCTTAAAATTAAAATATTTTTAGATGCAAATAAAGAAGATTGTAATAATTTATTTTTTATTTTCTTAAAATCATAATCATCAAAATAAATTTTTTCTATTTCATCAAAGTTTCCTAAACTTGAAGCTACTAAAGAAGTATAGTGTTCGATTAAAAAATTTGATGCACCATAAAACATATAAGCATTAAATTTTTGATTTTGTCTTAATAAATTATCAAATTCGTTTTTATACATAAATATGATGATATCTAATTTTTTATTATAGTATATTTATATTTTAGTATTTTGACAAAGAGTATTTGTTATTTCTTCAGCATTAATACAAAAGTTTCCATTTTTTTCAATTAGAAATAAGTTTCTTACTTTTCCTCTACTTATATAAAGCTTTGCACTTCTAATTTCTATAGAAAAATCATCTAATATTTTTGTAATAAAAGCCAATAAACCTTTTTGATTTTTTGATTTTATTCTTAAAGAAGCTAAATATTGTGTGTGATTACATTCTATTTCAACTTCATTTTTTAAAATATATGGTTTTTTAATTTGAGCAATTTTACCCATATCAAAGGATTCGTTTATAATTTCTTCAATCCAAGATAAATAGCTTTCGTTTATTTTTTGTGTAAATTTTATTTCAAAACATTTTTTTTCATCAAAAAGTTTAAAAATATTCATATGAGAAATATCTAAAAATTCTAATTTACCAAGTAAATATCCTAAATTTAAAGCTGATGATCGTATAATTCTAATAATTAGAACTTCTTCATTTAGTATTTTATACATATAATTTTTAACACTTTTGGCCTTAATGGATAAATCTAAAATATCAGCTGCTTTTAATTGTAAAAATAACTGATTTGAAGATATATATGTTATTTTTTTCTTCATTAGAGAAGATAGTTCTTTATATCTTGCTAATTTTTTAATAGTATTTAATTTAGCAATTCTTCTTGATGTTTCATCTAATAGTTCAAGGTTATCAAAAGCTGGAATAGTTTGACTATATAAATCTCTTAATAAAATAGAAACAAAATCATTATAAATATTTTTTCCAACAGCACTAATATCTGCATAAGTAAGAACATATAAAAGATCTAAACATTCTTTATTTTGTACTAAATTAACAAAGTTTAAAATAACTTTCTCAGAATATATATCTTCATTGCTTGAAATTTTACTCATCATATTATGAATTTTTATTAATTTAGTAATTTTTTGGATGTGAATTACATCAAAATTTAAATCATCAGAAAATTTTTTAAATAAACTTGCACCTTCATTATGATGGTCAAGACTTCTTCCTTTTCCTACATCATGAAAAAAAATTGAAAATCTTAATAAGGATTTATCCATTAAACTAAGATTATCATATACTTTTTTGACATTTTCATCTTTAATATCATTTAGTTGTTTTAGTGCTGATATTGAGTGAATATCAACTGGTAATTCATGATAAGCATCAAATTGTGGTTGATTTATGATTAATTTTGCAAAAGAAAAAATATATGAAAAAAGTTTAGCATTATATAATAGTTTTATTATTGGATATAAAAACTCTTTGTATAAAAGCTTTTTTATTAGTTGTTTATATTCAATATTTTTTTCTAATGGTAAAATAGTTTTACTAACATGATAAATATATGATCTATCAAATTTTTTTATATTTGCAGGAAGTAGTATCAATTCTTCTAATAAGGTATTTAAATCTTTATTTTTAATATGAAAAGAGGCATATACAGTGTCTTTTACAATAAAAATATTTTTTTTAATTCTAAATTTTTTTAATTTAGAAATATTTGTTTTTTTAAACATTATTTGTCTTGTAAATTTTTTCACCATAATTGTTGTAAAAAAATGAACATTATGCAAAGATTCAAAAACTTTTGCCATAGTTTGACGCTCTTTTGTATACCTTGGAGTATCTTTAAAGCCTAATTTGCAGCTAAGTTCTGGTAGTATTTCAAATCTTATTGTATCTTGTTGTTTTTTTGCAATATTGTGTAAATGATTTCTTACTTGAAAAATATAATCCAAGGATAAACGATATTTACTGTATTGCTTTTCAGTAAATTCTATATGTAATAAGTCTTTTAACCTTTTAACTCCATAAATAATATTTGCCATCCAAAAAACCATATTAGCTTCTCTTATACCTCCATAACCATCTTTTACATTTATTTGCATACATAAAGGATATTTTAATAATCTATTTTTATGTTCTTGCATTTTTTCTTGTACAAAAACTAATTGTTCATTTTGTTTAATATCATTTAGATTATTTTGGTATTTAAACCATAAGCGCTTAGATCCATAAATAACTCTTGATTCAATTATAGATGTTTTAATAGTAACATCACTTTTTACTTCTTCTTTTATTTTAGATATTTCATGTACTCTTGAACCTAATTTTAAGCCACAATCCCATGCAAGAGTTATAAATTCTTCTATAATATTTTCCAAATTATAAACTGGAATATCTTCATAAAGTATTAATAAATCAATATCAGAATAAATACATAACTGTTCTCTTCCGTATGAACCTAAAGCTATTAGTGTAAGAGGAATTGAGTTTTTGTTTGGCTGGTATATTGAAAATTTTTTTTTTAATATAAATTTATATAAAAGAGTCAAAAATTCATCTGTATTTTTAGTATGTTTAAGGAAAAAATCTTTTCCTGTAGTATTTTCAAGTATTAGGTCAATTGATTTAATATAAGCTTGAATGTAAGTTTTAAATACTTGTGCTATTTCAAAGTCATTTGCATCTTGTTCTAATGATTCTTGAATTTGTACATTTAAACTTTTCATTATGTTAAATCTCCATTGAAACTAAATTTTTTTCATATTTTATATTCTTAAGTATAATTATATCTCAACAATTTATATATAGTGTATTGATTTTTTGTTAATTGTACTAAAAATAAAGAATAATTTGTAAAATAAAAGTATTTTAGAAGGTATTTTTCAAATTAAGTTTAATAGAAAATCTAATATTCTATTAAACCTAAGAGTATTAAGTATATAAATATATTTTAAGCATCTTTTTTAATAGTAACTATGCTATATCGTCCTGAAACAAAGTTATCATTTGATAAAGCACAATTTGCAGCTTTATTATCTCCTGTTGCATGAAAATCACTAAATGCAGCGGAATGATTCATAAGAACTGAAGCTGTTAAATTAACAGATAAATTAACTTTTTCATCAACTGCTACATCTTCAACTTGTTCTAAATAATTTTCATCAGAAGAATAAATACCTGCTGTAATAGCTCCTTTAAGTGCAAGAGTTTTTTGCCATAAATTCAATGAATCTTCTCTTGATTGGCTTTGTATTATAAAAATTACTGGACCAAAGTGTTCATGATGATAAATATGTTTATCTTCTGCTTTAAGTTTAATAATAATAGGTGTTTTAATAATAGCATCGTTAAACATAGGGTGTGCGATTTGTTTTGAGTTAAGAATAACGTCTCCTAAGTTTTTAGCTTCATCAATTCTTTTACAAATATCATCATTTTGAATAGCTCCTAAAATTTCAATAGCCCTTTCATCAACACTTAGTAGTTTTTCAACACTAAGTGCAATCATAGCTGTTAGTTCATCAAATGAAACTTTTTTACCATTTGATACAACTCCATCTTTTGGAATAAATATATTTTGAGGAGCTGTACACATTTGAGAAGAATATAAAGACAAAGACATAGATATATTTCTACTCATTGCTTTTAAATCATCAAAGTTATCTATTATAAGACAATTAAGTCCAGATTTTTCGGTATATACATTTGCTTGTGGTGCATGTTTTTCTAAATAATCTCCAAAATTACTACTTCCAGTAAAATCAATAATTTTTACATTCAAATGTTTAACAAGATTTGTAGTGTCTTCTCTATTTTCACTTATAAGCATAGAAATTAAATCAGGATTTATTTTATTTTCTTCTAAAACTTCTCTTACAATTTTTACAGTTAATGCAATAGGTAAAATTCCATTTCTATGTGCTTTATAAATAATAGGATTTCCAGATAATAAAGAAGCAAATAATGCTGAGTATGAATTCCATGTAGGAAAAGTAGAGCATGTAATTATAAAAGATATTCCTTTAGGAGCTATTTTAAACTTCTTATTCATCAAAATTGAAGGATGCTTTCCCATTGGTTTTTCAAATTTAACTTCTTTTGGAATATCAACTAATTGTTTATAAACATAAGCAATAGCTTCTAAACCTCTATCTTGAGCATGAGGACCACCTGCTTGAAAAGCCATCATATATGCTTGACCTGTTGTATGCATAACTGCATTTGCCATGTCAAATGATTTTTTATTAATTTTATCTAATATTTCTAAACAAATTCCAGTTTTTTCATTTAGGCTTATTTTTTTCCACTCATTCATAGCTTTTTTTGAGCGTTTTACTAATATATCAGTACTAAGAGATGGATATGTAATACCTAAATTAAAACCATAAGGTGACTTTTCATTTCCTATGTATTTTTTAGATTCTAAACCTTTTATCTCAAACTTATTATTTAACTGTTTTTTAAAAGATTTATTTGCTAATTCTTTAACTCCTTGCCCATAAACCTTTGAACTAGGTATTTCAAAATAAGCAGCATAATAAGATCTATTTTTAATTTCTCTTAATGCTTTATTTAATGTTTCGTTATGCTTCTTAAAAAGACTCATTTTATTCCTTTATTGTAATATATATTTAAAAATAGTAGTATTTTATTCATTAAAATTATCTTAATTACCTATAAATTGGTATATATTTTAAGC
>JADGEG010000064.1 GCA_016744485.1 Arcobacter sp.
ATATTATCATTTATAATAATTTCAACCGTACTACTTTGCTTTGTAAAATTTGTAGAATAATCTTCTAGTGTAAATAAATTTTCTATTTTATTTAAAAGTACATATTCTTTATTAAAATTTTGATAATAAGAAGCATAAGTAAAACCACTAATTAATACTAAAAGAAGCACAACACTAATTAGTGTTTCAATAAGTGTAAAACTTTTTTTAAGTATTCCCAATTTCTATAGCTTTATCATAAGCACTTTGTACCCCTTGCATAAGAGAAGATCTTACATTTCCTTTTTCAAGTTGAAAATATCCTGCTGCTGTAGTTCCCCCAGGAGACATAACTGAATCTTTTATTAATGCAGGGTGATTATCTTTTAATAAATGTGCAAAACCTTCAAACAAACTTTGAATTAATTCATTACTTATATGTCTTTCAAGTCCAGCTTTAACTGCACCATCAGATAATGCTTCTGCTATTAATGCTAAATATGCAGGGCCACTTCCTGCTATTGCAGATGCTATGTCTAATTGATTTTCTGTATTTACCCAAATAGTTTTTCCTATTTGAGTAAAAATTTCCATAGCAATATTCTTAGCTTCCCTATCTCCTGTAATTGTTGTAGTTGATTTTGATATAGATGCTGCAACGTTTGGCATTGTTCTTATATAGTACTGTGCTTTTATTTGTTGTTTTAAATTTTTTAGCGTCGTCCCTGCTAAAATAGAAAAAAGTGTATTAGCTTTTCCTTCTAGTCTAACTGAAACACTTTGCAGGGCATAAGGTTTTACACAAAAAATTATATGCTTATCAGAAATATCTTCTTTATCTTGCATAACTTTAATACTTATTTGTGGCAAAATTTTTTTGATATCTTGTAGTTTTTTTTCATCTCTACCTATAATCTCAATATCATATTTTTCTACTAAACCTTTAGCAATAGCTTGTGCCATAAAACCATTTCCTATAAGTGTGAGTTGCATAATAAACCTTTAAATATTTTTTAAACTATAACAAATTATTTATATTAAGTAGATTAACTTAAAGTAACAGTACTTAAATCTAACATTTTAGATAAGAAAGGACAATATCTTATTATTAATTAAAATTATACTACAATCACATAAATTAAAGGATATACTTTATTTTACAAACAAATACAGAAAATGAGAATAGTACTAGTTCAAAAAATATGTTTCAACATTATTTTGATGCATTGACAAAATATGCAAGACTTGAAGGAAGATCAACTAGAAGTGCTTTTTGGTATTTCCACTTAGTTAATCTTATGATGCATTTTATTATAGGGTTTATTATCGCATTTTTACCTTCTCTTTTTATGATGTTTTCTATTTATTTACTTCTTACACTAATACCTATCTTGGCACTGGGAGTTAGACGATTACATGATATAGGCAAAAGTGCTTGGTGGCTATTTATTGTGTTGATACCATTTATTGGATATATTATTCTTTTCATTTTTTTGGTAAAAAAAAGTCAAGCAGAACAAAATAAGTTTGATCCTTGCAGATGGTAATAAAAAGTTGATATTTGTGTCTATACTAAGATTTAGATACAAATATTTTGTTAAATATTGTAGTACTTAGCCTCTTTATGACTTACAACTATAGCACATGTTGTTTGTTCTGGGTGCATTTGAAAAGTTTCGCTTAACTCTATTCCAAACTCTTCAGGGTTTAATAAATCAAAAATATCTCTATTCATTGCAAGATCAGGACAAGATGCATAACCAGGTGAGTATCTACAGCCTGTATATTGTTTCATCTTCACATCTCTTAAGGTATGCCCTTCTTTAGAAACTATATCTAAATCTAATCTTACTTGTTTATGAATTACTTCTGCTAGTGCTTCAGCTAACTCAACTCCAAGTCCATGAACTTGAAAATATTTAGTGTATTTACCCTCATCATAAATAGCTTTTTCATAAGCACTTATTTTTAAACCAGAACTTGCAAGTGTAAAAGCTACTACATCTAATCTATCATTTGCAAAATAATCAGCCAAGCATCTATGTGGTTGTTTCTTTTGTCTTGGAAATTCTAATACTTTTATAGCTTCAGTTAAATTTGGTATTTTGCTTGCCTCTTCTTCATTATTATATAAGTATTTTTTATCAAAAATATATAGTTTATTATCATTAGAAATACAAGGATAATAAGCATAAATAGCAATTGGTGAGAAAATGTCTTTTGTAATTAGCTCTTCTTTTAATTCTTCATAAATATTCATTACAACATCTTGCTCATGCTTTAAAAACTTTTTACTATCTTGTTTAGCTCTTTTATATCCCCATCTTTGTCTAAATAATACTCTATGGTTAATCCAAGAAAAAATTAAGTCTTTATCTAAAATAGCGTTGTTTGATGTAACTTTATCCCAAAAAGGAGGAATAATTAATGCTTGTTTTTTTGGTAATTTAATTTGCGAATATGAAGGTATTATAACTTCTTTTTCTTTTTTCTTTTCTACTATCTCATCATCAATTAAATCAGCGGCCAATGCAGTATTACTCAAATCACCTTTTTCAACTCTTTGCATAGAAATAACACCATCAAAAGCGTCCCTACAATAAAAAATAGGACCATCATAAATAGGACGACAAAAGTCATTTACAAAACTTTTTGTAAGAGCTGCTCCTCCAAGTAAAATAGGAATATCTATTCCTTCTTTTTTCAGCTCATCTAAATTTTCTTTCATAACAGCTGTACTTTTAACTAATAAACCACTCATTCCAATAGCTTGAGCTTTATTCTTTTTAACTGCAATTATAAAATCATTAATATCAGCTTTTATTCCAATATTTATAACTTTAAAACCATTATTACTTAATATAATATCTACAAGATTTTTTCCAACATCATGTACATCACCTTTTACAGTCCCTAATACTAATACAGTTTCACTAGCTTTTTGCTCTTTTGGTAAATATGGATTTAAAACATCAACAGTTGCTTTCATGGTTTCTGCACTTTGAAGTACAAAAGGAAGTTGCATCTGACCTGAACCAAAAAGCTCACCTATGATTTTCATACCATCAATTAACCACTCATTTACAATAATTTCAGGTTTAACTTTAAGTCTTAATTCATCAACAAGAGCTAAAAGTCTATCTTTATCTCCATCTAATAATAGCTTCTCAACTTTGCCTTTTGGTCTTAGTTTTTGATACTCTTCATCACTTTCTTCTTCTTGATCTTCCACATTTGAAAAGTGATCAATAAATTTAAATAAAGGGTCACCGTTTTCATGATTATTAAATATCAAATCATCACAAGCTTTTTTATCTTCTTTTGATATTTTATTTAAAGGTAAAATATGCTTAACATTCACGATTGCAGTGCTTAATCCAGCTTTGACACAATAATCTAAATAAATAGAATTAAGATAAGCTCGTGCTTTTATATCAAGTCCAAAAGAAATATTAGACAAGCCTAATGTGGTACCCACATTTGGGTGCATTATTTGAAACTCTCTTATTGCTTCAAGAGTTTCAACCCCTGCTGTTCTATACTCATCATCACCTGAACCTATTGTAAAAGTAAGCATATCAAAAACTAAATCTTCTTCTTTAAAACCATGTCTATTAATACACAAGTCATATATTCTTTGTGCAACTTTGATTTTTTCCTCTTTGCTTTTAGCCATTCCAACTTCATCAATAACTAAACACACTAAAGCAGCTCCGTGTTTTTTTGCTAAGGCACAAACTTTATCAAATTTATCTTCTCCGTCTTCTAAATTAACAGAGTTAATAATAGCTCGTCCTCCTATTTGTTTAAGACCAGCTTCAAGTGCATAAATTTGAGTAGAATCAACCATAATAGGAAGAGGTATTTTTTGAGAATATAAAGCTATTACTTTATCCATATCCTTTTTTTCATCCCTTCCAGCAAAACCAACAGATACATCAATTATATGAGCACCTGCTCTTACTTGTTGTTGTCCAACGCTAAGTGTCCCTTCATAATCATTTGCTTTTAATAAGTTTTTAAAAGCTTTAGATCCTGTTGCATTTGACCGCTCACCTATAAGCATAGGGCTTGGATCTTGTTTTAAAGCTACTGTTCCAAAAAGTGAAGCCAAAGATGCTACTTGAAAACCACAAGGTTTTTTTGGTTTTATATCTTTAATTGCAGTACTTAATGCTTTAATATGTTCTGGTGTTGTTCCACAACATCCACCTAAAAAGCACACACCATTAATGTCTAAAAATTCTTTTTGTATTTTTGTAAATTCATTAGCATTCATTGGATAATAAGGAACTCCACCTTTATTTTGTGGTAAACCAGCATTTGCATGAACAGAAATAGGAAACTTTGAGTTTTGCGATAGAGTTTTAATATGTTTATATACTTGCTTAGGCCCAGTTCCACAATTAAAACCAAGAGATAAGATATTAAAAGGTTCTAAAATTGCAGATATAGTTGCCGCATCTGTTCCTATAAGCATAGTTCCTGTTAGCTCAATGGTAACAGATACCATAATAGGAATAGCAGCTGCTTGGTCATTTAAAGCATGTAATGCTGATTTTATTTGCAAAGGATCTTGACAAGTTTCAAGTAAAAAGATATCAACTCCACCATCAACTAAACCACGTGCTACTTCTTTATACCCCTCATACATTTCATCATAAGTAATATGCCCTAAGGATGGAAGTTTTGTACCAGGTCCAAGTGAGCCTAAAACAAATTTAGGGTCTGTAGCAGTACTAAACTTCTCACAAGTTTGTTTGACTAATAAAGCTCCTAAACGTGATAATTCGTAAGCTTGTGAAGCTATATCATACTCATCTAAAACCCAAGGCATGGTTCCAAAAGTATTTGTAGTTAAAAAGTTTGCTCCACTTTTTGCATATGCATCATGAATCGTATGTAAAACCTCAGGAGCAGTTTCGTTTAAAAGTTCATTACAACCTTCTAGGTTTATCCCTTTATATAACCATTGTTCGGATGTGATATCTGCAATTTGAAGCTGTGTTCCCATAGCTCCATCAATAATTAAAACTTTATTTTTGATAATTTTATTAATTTCTTTATACATTATTTATATTCTTATTATTAATTTGAAAACCACTATATCTATTTTACAGTTAAGCTAGTATTAAAACATGCTTCATTACCAATAAAAAAATTTATATTATAAAATAATTTTATTGGTAAAATAATAAATTTCTGTTATACTACATATTTATCTTAGTATAAGGAGAAATAATGAAGTCAGTTGCTATATTTTATGCAAGTGATAAAGGAAATACAAAAACATTTGCACAAGCGATTTCTAATAAGTTAGAAGGTTCTAAAATTTATGATATTCATATAACTGGTCCTGAATACATAAATGACTATAAAAATATAATTTTTGGTATATCAGATCAAGAAGATTTGACTATGTCCAAGCATTGGAATGAAATTTGGGAAGATTTTATACAAATAGACTTTAGGGACAAAAATGTAGCAATTTTTGGCTTAGGGAATCAAATAAATAATAAAAATAATTTTGTAGACTCTATGTATCCTTTATATTCTCATTTAAAAAAAGAAGGAGCTAACATACTTGGTTTTACATCAACAAATGATTATAATTTTATTAACTCAAAAGCATGTATAGATGAACAATTTGTTGGTTTAGCTATTGATGTTAATGCCAAATATAATGTCAATGAAATAAGAATACATAATTGGATAGAAACCTTAAAAAAAGTATTTGATTAAAAAAATTTAAAACTTAAAATTTGATTTAATATTAATAAAATCTAAGGGAATAATAGTGCAAGCAATATTTGATGAAGACGATGGATTGACAATTGAAGATATGAAAGAATTGCTTTCTAAGCATAAAGTTAAAAAAATAAAAATTGCATATACTGATATAAATGGTATCTTAAGAGGTCAATATATATCTATTAAAAATTTTTTTTTTATTATGAAAAAAGGCTTAGATATTAGTGATAATATTTTTAATTTAGACTATGAAAATAAAACTTACCCAATGCAAATAAACTTAGAGTTCCAAAAAAAATTTCGCGCTGGATATTTAAATATAGATTTATCTTCTAGTAGAATTCTTCCTCTAGAAAAAAATACTATGTTATTTTTATGTGATTTTGAAAAAAATAAAAATTGTGAAGAGTTATGTCCACGTTCTGTATTAAAAAAAACTATACAAGAAGCTAATAAACTAAATATACATTTTAATTCTTCTCTTTCATTTGATTTTACGATTTTTAACGAAACAATTCAAAGTATTAAAAATAAGAAATTTGAAAACATAAAATATTTTATGTCAGACACTTTAGGGCATTCAATTTTACAAAATTCGATAAATAATGAATTTTATCATGAATTAATAAATTTTTATGAACTAATGAATATACCAATTGATAGTTTATCAAATAATATAGAATCTGGAAGTTTTAAAGCATCTTTAAGTAATTCAGATATATTAGAATCTGCTGATAATGCAGTTTTATTTAAAACTTTTACAAAAGTACTAGTTCAAAAAAACAAACTATTTGCTACATTTATGAAAAAATACTCCAATGAACACAAAAATCAACTCTGTAGTATATCCATAGATGCCAATAATATCTTTGGAAAATCTATTTTTTATGATTCAGATAAAAAAAATGGTATCTCTGATATGATGAAATGGTTTATTGGCGGTCAACAATTACTTATGAAAGATATATCTGTAATGATTTTTCCCATATCTAATTCTTATAGACAAGATATAAATCATAATCAAAAAAAACAAACCTCTTGGGGTATTTTAAATAAAAATGCTACGCTAAATGTTATAAATTCAGATATTACAAACTATAAAATAGAATATAAAATGATAGCTTCAGACATGAACCCATACATTGCTTTAACTGCTATTATTGGTACGGGTGTATGGGGAATTAAAAATAAAATAGAGCCAAGCGAAATGCTTGGAACAAGTGATAATGATAGTATAACATTAGACGATAAGTTTGATTTACCTATAAACTTTGAACAAGCAATTGATTCTTTAATTACTTCAAAAACTATAAAATTTATTTTTGGTAATTTGTTTATTGATTATTATTATTTTACAAGAAAATATGAATTTGATATTCAAAATCATACAGTAAAAAACTGGGAGATAAATCGTTATTTTGAAATTATTTGATATAATATCATTTTAATAAACTCGTAAAGAAAGAAATGATGACACAAAATTTTTATACATTAACCATTATAATATCAATAGCAACATTTGCATTCTCAACTGTAATGACACCAGGACCTAATAATATTATGCTTTTATCTTCTGGTCTTACTTTTGGCTTTAAAAGAACATTGGCTCATATGTTTGGTATTATTTTAGGATTTCCTGCTATGGTTTTAATTATTGGTTTTGGTTTAGGAACTTTATTTGAACAATTTCCTGTAATTTTTAAATTTTTAAAGATTACAGGTATTTTATATCTTATTTGGATGTCTTATAAAATAGCAAATAATAAAAGTACTTATGATTGTAATACAAAGTCAAACTCCAAACCATTTACTCTAATACAAGGTGCAATGTTTCAGTGGGTAAATCCAAAAGCTTGGATAATGGCTATTACTGCTATATCTATTTTTGTAAGATCAGATGAAAATAGCACTTATCAAGTTCTTATTATAGCTTTTATATACTTTTTAGTTTCATTTATATCAACTTCTACTTGGACTTTAGGAGGTGTTGTAATAAAAAAATTTATTAAAAATGAAAAAATAGTTCAAAGATTTAACATTTTTATGGCTTTTTTACTTGTCTTATCCGTACTTCCTATTATTTTTACATAAGTACAACAATATAAAAATACAATGTGTTTTTTATAATAAAGGTGATTTATATATGTTAAATAAATTTGAAGAATTAAGAAGAACAGGAGTATCAAGATAAATACAAAAATAAATATTTTAATCATCTTAGATATTATTGATCTAGAAGATAAAAACACTTTTGAAAAATATCTTGTCAAAGAAGGTTTTGAAGTAGTAAAAAATGAAACATTTGTTTATACAGGGACATCAACTACTTCATTTTTTGCAAGTAAAGCTTATATCTTAGAAGTGTTTAAAAAAGCCTTAGTAAAAAATAAGTTTCAAAGTGCAAATATGGTATTTTTATTAAATGAGATGCCCCATCCCCCTTATATTTATAATAAACAAACAAATGAATTTGATTTAAAAGAAGAGTATCTTATTGAATAATATATATGAATTTTTAAAAAAAGAAAAAAAATGTGAGCTTTTAATAGTAAATGACGATAAACAAGCAAACATAGCTTTTGATATAGTATCTTTTTTAGGTTATCAAGCTTTTATGCTTCCAGACTTTAGGGCAAATTTTGGTGATGATTTATTGTCTTTTTCTGAAGAACTGCAAGATATAACAAAAGTACTAAATGATTATTATTCATATAAAAAACAAAATAAAATCTTAATATCTCCCCTTAGAACCATATCTTTTCCTATGCCTAAAAAAGAATGTTTTACTTCTTTTGAAATATCTTTTGCCCAAACTCTTAATATAAAAGAATTTAAAAATACACTTCATAATTGGGGTTATTATTTTGTTGATATAGTAAGTGGAGCAGGAGAAATTTCTATCCGAGGTGATATTATTGATATTTGTCTTCTTTATGATGAATTTGGTTTTAGAATTTCATTATTTGATGAAGAAGTTGAATCTATAAGAAGATTTAATCTTGAAGATCAAAAGTCACTTAAAGAAGAAATTGAGAGTTTTAATATAAGTCCTGCGTTCTTAGCCTTAGATGATACTATGTCATCAAATATTAATGAAAAAATCCAAACTATTGAAAATGATGCTTTTATTAAAGATATACATTCTTTAGGTTTTTGGTATCTAGATGATTTAGGGGAATATATTCCTATTAAATTAAATTCATTTATTAGCAAAGAAGCACTTGATGAACTAGATGAAGCTTATGTTTTTGAAGATAAACGTCTAAATAAAGATAAGTTTTTAAGTCTACCTGCTATTTTTAAAAGTAAAAACTATAAAGAAATAAGTCCTTCAAATATAAAAGAATTTATATCATTTCATAAAGATAAAAAACTAAGTATTATTTCTACAAGCGAAGCTAAAATAAAATCATATGATTTAAGTCTTTTAGATAAGAGTATTACTTATATTTATAAGCCTTATATTATAAATCTTGTAAGTAATGATGAGCTAATTATTTCACTTAATAAAGAAGTAAAAAAACGAAGAAAGAAAAAGATAAAACTTGTCCTTGATGAACTTCAAGTAAAAGATTTCATCGTTCATGATACTCACGGTATTGGACAATATCAAGGAATAGAACCTGTAGTTATAATGGGTGCGAAAAGAGATTTTGTCATTGTAATGTATGCAAATGAAGATAAATTACTTATTCCTGTTGAAAATATTGATACGATTAATAGATATGTAGCAGATGGTAGCTCCTTTGCTAGCCTTGATAAATTAGGAAAAGGTTCTTTTGTTAAATTAAAAGAAAAGGTAAAAGAAAAATTATTTGCAATTGCTAATGACATTATCAAATTAGCAGCTGCAAGAGAGCTAATAAGTGGCATAAAAATAGATACAAATAAAAAAATACTAAGTGATTTTTCTAAAAGTGCAGGTTTTGAATACACAAAAGATCAAGTTCGTAGTGTGCAAGAAATACTTTATGATTTAAACTCTGGTAAAGTTATGGATAGATTATTATCTGGTGATGTAGGTTTTGGAAAAACAGAAGTAGCTATGAATGCTTTATTAGCCATTGTTCTTGAAAATAAACAAGCTTTTTTTGTCTGTCCTACTACACTTTTGGCA
>JADGEG010000065.1 GCA_016744485.1 Arcobacter sp.
TCCTAGCATTTATGAAGCCTTTTAATAATATATAGTACTTATTTTATCTAAATTATGGTTTTGACTTGGTTAGCTGTAGTTTTTAGAGATGCCCTTAAAATCAAAGCTTGTAAAAAGAACTTTAACCTTTCCAATTGGTAGTTCTATTGTTTCAATGGCTCAAAAAAATGCAAATTTAGCTATGTTAGCTCTTGAACCAGATTCATCAGATTCTTTTGCAACATTTAATATTGTACCTGTAGTAAAAAATGATCAATTTCCAATTTTTAGAATGTATGAATAAAATATAAAAATTAGTTTATTTGAAGTAATTCAATTTAAGAATAAAATCGAATTACTTTTTAATATATTCAGACAAAAATGAATATTCAAAATAAACTTAGCTTAATACTATATTTAGTAAAATGTTTGTAATTAAATATTCATAAGGGAAAAAATGAATAATCAATACAAATTAACAAAATTCGTACAATCAGCAGGTTGAGCTGCAAAAATGGGTCCGTGTGATCTTAAACAAACAATCGAAGCTCTAATTCCTGATGATAAAAATGTACTAGTAAGTTTTGAAAATAGTGAAGATGCTACAGTTTATAAAATAAATGAAAATGAAGCACTAGTTCAAACTCTTGATTTTATTACACCCGTTGTTGATGATCCATATATTTTTGGAAAAATAGCGGCCGCTAATTCTTTATCTGATATATTTGCTATGGGTGCAGATGTCAAAACTGCTTTAAATATAGTAGGTTTTGATAGTAAAAACCAGAAAAAAGAAGTGCTTGGAGAAATTCTTCGTGGTGGTAATGATAAGATAAAAGAATGTAATGGTGTTTTAATGGGTGGACATACTATTGAAAGTCCTGAAATGTATTATGGTTTATCTGTAACAGGTATGATTCATCCAAAAAAAATATTAAGAAATAATACAGGAAAAATTGGACATGTTTTAATTCTTACAAAACCTATTGGTTTAGGTATATTAACAACAGCTATAAAAAGAGATTTATTAGATCAAAGCACTATTTTGGAAGCTGTAAAAATAATGGAAACATTAAATTATCTACCATCAAAATTATTAAAAAAATATGAGGTAAGTGCTTGTACAGATATTACAGGTTTTGGTTTATTAGGTCATGCTTATGAGTGTACGAATAAAAATATTTCTTTTCATATGAACTCAAATGAAATTCCAATTTTAAACCATAGTATTTCTTTGGCTAAAAAAGGTGTAGTTCCAGGTGGAAGCATAAGAAACACTAAATATTTAGAAGATAAAGTTACTTTTTTAAATAATTCAGAAGAAAATAAAATATTATTTTGTGATGCACAAACATCTGGTGGTTTATTAATTTGTATGAATGAAAATGATGCAAAAGAATATATGAAAGAAATAGAAGCTATGACTTATTCATATGCAAAAATAATAGGTCGTGTTGAAAAAAGACAAACAACTGCAATAATAATGTCTTAAAAATATAAATCTATAATCCACATATGAAGTTTTTTTGTTGTAAGTAAATAATACTATTTAAATAAATCAATATTACTTATAGCTACAAATGATGTTTCATCAAGTAATACTTTAATTTCTTCAAGTTTGTTATTTGATTTTTTCTCTAATATAATAATATTTGCAGAGTTGTTCAATGCTTTGTATATTTTTTTGTGCAATAAGATAAAATATTACTTAAAATTATATATTCATATTCTCTTGAATTTAATCTTAAATTCTTTTTATCTTCAAAGATTATATTTTTAAGCTTACCTTGATTTTGAAGTGCTATTTTTTCAAGAGTATTATTTAAAAAATGCACTTCATTGTTAATATGCAAGATAGATATATTTATAACATGTGAAAAAAGTCCTTGAAAAAGGCTTAGTTTCTTATTCATTGATTTATTATATTTTTTTTAATTTTTTCTTACTTAAATATAATTTATCATTATTCATAACAGTTATTTTGGTTTTTAACATATCTTTTGCAATATTTTTAGCATCATCTAAAGAATGCATTTTATATGTTCCACATTGATATATATTTAATTCTGGTATATCAGATTGTTTTTTAACTTTTAAAACATCTTGCATAGCTTTTGCCCATGCTTTTGCAACTTTATTTTCTTTTGGTTTTCCTAATAAACTCATATAAAAACCAGTTCTACAGCCCATAGGTGAGACATCTATTATTTCAACTTTTTTAGAATTTAAATGTTTTCTAATAAATCCAGCAAATAAATGCTCCAAAGTATGAATTCCTTTAGCATTCATCATTTTTACATTTGGAGTATAAAATCTTAAATCAAAAACACTAATAATATCTCCTGATGGTGACTTCATAGTCTTTGCAATTCTAACTGCAGGTGCTTTCATAATAGTATGATCAACTCTAAAAGAATCTAATAATGGCATACTTTCTCCTTGATATTGTAATGTATAAGGTATTATATCTTAATTCTTTTGTTTCAGTCTGATATAAAGTAAATCTTAATATAATTGCATAATTTCTTAAAATAATTGATCTCTTAAAGGTTTATATTGGATATAAATATAATAGAAAAAATTGATGAAGCTTCATCAAAGTCTTTGCCTAGTTTTACCAAGTTATTTTTATCGTTTTTATTTATTATATTAGTTTTTTTATGGTCCTATATCACTTATGGAACTATGCCAAATAATACATTTTTAATCATAGGTGCAGTATTTGGAGCTTATATGGCTATGAATATTGGGGCTAATGATGTAGCAAACAATGTAGGTCCAGCTGTTGGGTCAAAAGCTATGACTATGATGTGGGCTATTATAACTGCTGCTATTTTTGAAGCCCTAGGAGCTTTTATTGCAGGTGGTGATGTTGTACAAACTATTAAAAAAGGTATTATTAACCCAGATCTAATATCTGATCCTCAAGTTTTTATTTGGCTTATGACAGCTGCTTTGTTATCAGCTGCACTTTGGCTTAATTTTGCAACAGCAATAGGGGCTCCAGTTTCAACTACTCACTCAATTGTAGGTGGAGTTATGGGATCTGGTATTGCAGCTGCTGGTTTTTCTATTGTATCTTGGACAACTATGGGTAAAATAGCAGTATCTTGGATAATTTCTCCTATATTAGGTGGTATTATTGCAGCTTCTTTTTTGTATTTTATTAAACGAAAAATAATTTATCAAAGAAGTATGTTAGATGCTTCTAAAATATTTGTACCTTTACTTATATCTCTTATGACTTGGGCTTTTTCAACTTATCTTATTTTAAAAGGAATTAAAAAAATTATAAAAATTGATTTTCTAAGTGCTTTAGCTTTAGGTTTAGGTATAGCTATAATAGTTTATTTTATAATAAAACCTTTAATTATAAAAGCATCTTTAAAAATACAAAATAATAGATTAGGTATTAATTCTTTATTTACAATTCCTCTTATTTTTGCAGCTGCTTTATTATCATTTGCCCATGGAGCAAATGATGTAGCAAATGCAATTGGTCCACTTGCAGCTATTAGTGATGCTGTTATTACCTCTGGTATTTCAACTTCTGTTGATATTCCGTTTTGGGTTATGGCTATTGGAGCTTTAGGGATTGCAGTTGGACTTGCCTTATATGGTCCAAAGTTAATTAAAACTGTAGGTTCAGAAATAACTGAGCTTGATCAAATACGAGCATTTTCAATTGCAATGGCTGCTTCTATTACAGTAATAATTGCTTCTCAATTAGGACTTCCAGTATCTTCAACACATATAGCAGTTGGTGGAGTTTTTGGAGTTGGTTTCTTAAGAGAATACTTAGATTCCTCTGAAAGTAAATATATTGCACAAATGAGAAGAAGATTTAAAAAAGATAAAAAAATATTAGATAAATATGAAGACCAATTAAGTGAAGTTGAAGCAATTGAAAAAAAATCAAAAGCTGATTATAAAAAAATTGTTGAATTGTATAATTTAATTGAAAGTAAACAAGATTTAGTAAAAGAAGATAAGAAAAACTTTAAATTAGCAAAAAGAATTAAATATGTTAAAAGAGATGCCGTTAAAAAAATTATTGCTACATGGCTTATAACTGTACCTGCTGCTGCATTACTATCAGCTAGTATATTTTTTATGATAAAAGGTGTGATGTCCTAAATGAATAAAGTAATATTATAGAAGCTTTAATTTCTGTTGCTACAATATATTTATTTATTCTTATTGGATTTTTTTTAAAACTAATTTTTAAAGAAGAAATACATGAGCGAACTTTTGTATTATTAAATTTATATTTTTTACAACCTGTACTGATTTTTTGGGGTCTTACTAGAAGTTCATTATCAAGTAATATTCTTTCTTTTCCTGCTATATATTTTTTGATTATTTTTACAACTTTGTTCATGGCTTTAATATATTCAAAAAATTTTATAAAAGACAAACAAGACAAATCAATCTTTTTAGCTTCATCTTTAGTTGGAAATACTGGTAATTTAGGAATTCCTTTAGGAATTGCAATTTTTGGGATAGCTTCAGTTCCTTATACTTCTATTTTAAATATTGCAAATATATTTTATATATATATTTTTTCTGTTTTCTTCTTTGCAGGTGAAAAATTTTCCTTAAAATCATCTTTGATTAATATACTTAAAATACCAGCTATTTGGTTTACTATTTTTGCATTATCTTATAATTTTTTAGGATTTACCTTGAATGAAAATTTTGATAAAGTGTTTACAATGGGTGCATATAGTGCCATTGTTTTACAATTAATTGTATTTGGAATTTTTATGAGTCAAGTAAAAATAAAAACTGCTAATTGGAAACTATCTTTTGATACTATCTTTTTTAAACATTTACTTCTTCCTTTTATAGGTTTAATTATAATTTTATCTTTTAATTTAAGTCCGTTTTTAGCAGCTATATTATTTTTAGAACTAATTGTTCCTTTAGCTGTTAATAATGTAAATATTTCTTCTTTATATAATTGTAAAGTAATAGATATGACTTTTTGTGTTCTTAGTTCTAATATTATTTTTACTGCATTGATTTTTTTATATCTTTTGCTTATAAAATATTTTTTTGGATTTTAAATGTGCGGTATTTTAGGAAGTAATTTTGAAACAAATAATTTTGAATTAGCTTTAAAACATTTACAAAATAGAGGACCTGATTTTAATAAAATAATTAAAATAAAAAATAATAATTTTGGACATACAAGACTTAGTATTGTGGACTTAGATGATGAAGCAAATCAACCTATGGTATATGATGATATCGTATTAGTTTTTAATGGTGAAATATATAATTATAAAGAACTCATAAAAGAAGAAAATTTGTTTTGTAAAACTCTTAGTGATACAGAAGTTATAATTAGACTTTATAAAAAATATGAATTTAATTTTTTAAATAAACTAGAAGGCATGTTTGCTTTTTGTCTTTATGATATTAAAAAAGATAGATTTTTTTGTGCAAGAGATAGATATGGTAAGAAACCATTCTTTTATCATTTTAAAGATAATAAGTTTATATTTTCTTCGTCTTTAAAATCTATTATTACTATTTTAGGATCTACTCCTTCTCTAAATAAGGTAGCACTATCAAAATATATTCAGTATTTTGTTTCTTTTGGTGAAGATAGTTTTTATACTGATATTAAAAAACTAGAAGCTTCATCGTATTTGGTATATGAAAAAGATAATATATTTATAAAAAAATATTATCAAATTAAAACCTATAAAAAAATAAAATATGAAGAAACAGCTTTAAAAGATATAGAAGAATTACTATTTAGCTCGGTTCAAAGACGAATTTCTTGCGATGTAGAAGTTGGTTCTTTGTTGAGTGGAGGTATGGACAGCTCTTTGATTTCTTCTTTATATTCAAGAATTTCAGGAAAAACAATTAATACTTTTTCAGTAGGTTACGAGGGATATAATAATTATTGTGAACTAAAATATGCCAAAATACTAGCAAAAGCAATTTCTTCAAATCATCATACTGTACAAATGACACAAAAAGATTTTGAAGATAATTTTGAACATACTTTAGATGCACTTGAAGAACCACATGGAGACTCTGCATCTATTCCTTTATATTGTTTAAGTAAACAAATTCATAAGGCTGGTATTAAAACTGTTTTAAGTGGGGAGGGAAGTGATGAATTATTTTTAGGATACGATAATTATAGTAAATTTTTAAAATATTATGAGTTCGAAAAAAGCCTAAGCAGTGAACAAAATGATTTTTTAAATACTATTATTTCTTCTTTACAAACAAATACAAAAGAAAGTGATTATTTAAGAAGAATAGTAAAAAAACAAAATTTATACAATAGTTTTGGAGAAATTTATACAGATATACAAAAGAAAAAACTTTTTCATAAAGTGCCTTATTTTAAAACACAACAAGCAAAAAAAGACCCTATTGATTGGATGAGCTATATAGATTTAAAAATTTGGTTAGGAGAAGCATTATTAAGTAAGGTAGATAGAATTTGTATGAGTAATTCTTTAGAAGTGAGAACTCCATTTTTGGATTTTAATTTAGTAGACTATGTTTTTTCTATTGATTCTAGCTTAAAAATAGGAAATACAAACAAATACTTGTTGAAGAAAATAGCCAAAAAATATATACCCGATGTTATTGTAAATAGAGTAAAAAAAGGCTTTAATTATCCTTATAATGAGTGGATGTTTAAAGTATATAAAAGTAGTATTTTAGAAGTTATTTTAGAAGTGAACAAAGAAACAAATATGTTCAATGAAGTGTATATTAAACATATTTATTCTTTGGCAGAAAATGGAAAATTTAAACAACATCTTTGGTCTTTATTTATGTTTTCAAAATGGTATAAAAAAATTTACCTTTAAATACATTTTTTTGTAAAAAAATGTTAGAATATATTTCTATTTAAAATATATTCTAAAAAGGTATATAATGACAGTTTTAATACCCTTAAATATTAAGCATAGGTATGAATCTGTGATTACAAATATAAATGAGTGTAAAACTTGGGTTTTTATACAATTAGAAGAGGGACAAATTGTTAAATATGATTTTTATACAAATAAAGATGATATTAAATCTTGGATTGATTATATTATTATAATTAATTCACAAGAATATGTTTGGCAATTTATTGAAGATGGTATTTGTGTACTTGTTGCGCCCATACAAAAAAGTATTGATGACATAATTGAAGCATTTTTATTTAAAGAATTGCATGATATTAACATTTAATATTAGCTTATTTTAGAATATGACCGTGTAGCTCAGCTGGTAGAGCACTACGTTGACATCGTAGTTGTCGTTGGTTCAAATCCAATCATGGTCACCATAATGTAAATCATAGGCTGTAAAAAATAAAAGGACTTTATATAATGAAAAACTTTATCTTGTTATTAATTATTTTTACTAGTGTATTATTTTCACAAGAAAAAAATACTTTAAAACTTACTTTAAAAGAAGCTATAAAAATAGCTTTGCTTAAAAGTGATGAAAAATATATAACTAAGATTAATTATGACATTGCACAAAGTAAGTATAATCAAGCTTTAAGTGCGAATTATCCAAAATTAGATTTAGAATTGAAGCTTCAAAGAAGAGATGAAAATACTAATTTACATATAAAAAATACAATACCCAAATCGTGGAATAAAATGATGCTTTTTATTGAATCATTAGAAAAAACTGAAAATATTACAATATCAAAAAATATTGAAAACAACCATAATAGTAATATATCAAAAAATATTGAAGACAACCATAATAGTAATATATCAGCTAATTATACTATGACACAAAATTTATATGGAAGAGATTCTAGTGTACTTAATTTAAATTTAACTTACCCACTTTATACAGGTGGAAAAATAAGTTCAATTATAAATCAAGCACAAATAAATACAAAATTAAAAAAAAGTGATATAAAACTAACACAAAATGAGCTAATTTTTAATATAAAAAAACTTTATTATGCATACATTCTTACACATAATATAAATAAATCTATAGAAAATTCTTTAGAAGAAATGTACATTATCAATGATTTAACAAAAAAACTTTATGAAGGTGAGTCTTTAAGTGTAAATAAAACTGATTATTTAAAAACACAAATAGCTATTCATTTTATAAAAACTAATCTTATAAATACAAAATCAAGTTTAGATACTATTAAGTTAACACTTGCAAGTATTTTAGGAATGCCAAATAAAAAAATTATTTTTATTGATAAAGTATTTGATATGGAAGAAATTTATAAGACGAGTATAGATTTAAAAACTTTAATACAAAACTTTAAAAAACATAATATTAATATGAAAAGAATCAATTTAAAATTAGACATATCAAAAGAATTAATTCAAGAATCAAAAGCTCATTATTTACCAAAAATTTTGTTTTACGCAAACTCACAAAAACAGTATAACTCTTTAAATACTGGATATAATACTAAAGAAAATAAAAAATCTTGGACAGTAGGCATACTTGCTAAAATTAATTTATTTAATGGCTTTAATAGTACCAATTCTTTATTAGAAAAAAAACTGTATAAAAAAAAGCTAGAAACTTATAGTAAAGTTTTAAATAAAACAAATACTTTACAAATAAAAAAATTGTTTAATCAAAATAAAACAAGCTTCAAAAATATTCAAACTTATAAACAAATTATGAAGTTAGCCAAAGAAAATATAGATTTAAGCTTAAAAGCATATAGAATTGATATGATAAAAACAAGAGATTTAATTGAAACACAATTGCATAAATCAAAATCTGAAATTATGTATTATAAAGCTATTTATAATTATTTTCTTACAAATATACAAATAGAAAGAACAATGAATAAGGATATTAAGTGAAATTTTTTTTACTGTTATTATATTTAACCAGTATTTTATATTCTGATAATCATAAGCAAAGTTCATATAAAAATGTAGTATCTAATTATGGTTTTTATTCAAAGGGTAGTT
Source organism: Arcobacter sp. (assembly GCA_016744485.1). Lineage (GTDB taxonomy): Bacteria > Campylobacterota > Campylobacteria > Campylobacterales > Arcobacteraceae > BB30. Next base: position 8,925 of record JADGEG010000065.1, read on the forward strand.
TTTTATCAAATTTTAAAGATTCAAAACTTGCATTAACAATGCTTGGAGAAGAAATTGCTAAAATACATAAAACTAAAATAAATATTATATTTTATGAAAAAAATATAGACCTATATAGAGACTTTGTGAAAAATGAAGAGATAACTATGATTGCACTTGAAACAAATTTTTTTTATAAGTATAGAAAAGAAATAAACAAATTATCTAATTTGTTTTGGACTATTTCATTTGATGGAAAAAGACATAGGCAGTTATATTTGATTTCAAATCATAAAGGTAATAGTTCTAAAGATATAAAAAATAAAACTATTTCTATTAATAGGCATGATGAAACTGCATTTACTTGGATAAATAAAATGTCTTTAAAACTTTCTAAAAAACCAATTTCAAAGTTTATAAAAAATCTTGCAGAAGAAAGATCAGAATCAGTTGCTTTATTAAAAGTTTTTTTTAAAAAAAGTGATATGGCTATTGTTACAAAAAGAACATGGGATACTATGATAGAGTTAAACCCAAGTATTAAGAAAAAAATAAAGATTATAAAAAAATCTAAATACAATCAAATACCAGTAATTGGTATTTTTAGAAAAAATACTAGTTCATTTTTATTAAATACATTTTTTAGTTTTACTGGTAATTTAAATTCTAATTTAAGAAATAAACAAATAATAAACATATTAAAAATAGATCATTTATATAAAATTAAAAAACAATCAATAGATGAGTTAGGTATTTATTATAAAGAGTATTTATTAAAAATTAAATACATATTTTTATAAGCATTCATGATTTAAGTACTAACATAAGAATGTCCATCACACCTACTCACTGTTCTTTTCATTTTCACATCGGAATTTAGTAATATAATAATCAATTGTATTCTCT
>JADGEG010000066.1 GCA_016744485.1 Arcobacter sp.
ATGGAGCAAAAGCATATAAAAGAGTTATGCTTCATGCTTGGAGAATCGAACTTCTTGGATATAAGTTTGAGAGTAAAGAGCCAGGAGAATTTGTACGTATTATGAATATGGGCTAAATTGTAATTTTTAAATCACTTATATTTTGACAATATAAATATAAGTTTTATTAATAATAATTCATATTTAATTTGGAATTATATTATATACAAAGAAATTTCTTAAATAAACTTAAAATTAATAAACTATTTATTTTTTATTAACTATACTTATACTTAATTTATTATAAGTTGGGTTTTGATGCAAAAAAAAATATTTAGTTTCTTTGTTTTAACAGCTTTTTTATTTGGTGGACAGAGTATAAATTCCTTTTTTCTTAGTGATATTAAGATTGAAAATGCACCTTATACTTCAAATATAAATAAAATTCTTTTAAAGTATAAGTCAAATACTAGAACGTTAAATGATATTAAGCTTATGATAAAAGAGTTAAAACTCGAATATAAGAGTATGGGCTATACCTTAGTCGATATTAAGCTAAAAAAGCAAACTATAAAAGATGGTGTTTTACACTTAAAAGTAAATATTGCAAAAATAGGTAATGTAAGTGTAAAAGGTGAAAAACATTATTCAAAAGAGTTTATAACAAATAGTTTTAGACAAAAAAATGGGGATTTACTTAATTATAAAAAAATGATTAAATCCCTTTTGCTTCTTAATGATTATAGTGATTTAAAAGTAAATGCGCTATTGAAAAAAAGTCTGCAAAAGAATTCAACAGATATCTCTTTACATGTAGAAGATAAAAAACCATTACATGTAGGAATGTTTTACGATAATTTAGGCTCAAAAGACACATCCAAAAATAGACTTGGTGTAGATTTTTTTTATGGCAATTTATTTAAAGATGGTGATGAAATCAATATAAATCCTGTCTTATCTTTTTCCCCTTCAAAAACAAAATTCCTCTCTACTAATTACGCATTAGCAATAAACAATATGCAAACAAAGTTAAAATTCGGCTTTTTATATGCTAACTATTTAGCAGGTGGGGATTTTACAGAACTTAGTTCAAGTGGTAACACTCATATTTACACAGTTGGTGTAAGTCACCCATTTGTACGATCAATCACTAATAGAGTAGATTTGTCAATGAATTATTCACAAAATTATTCAAAAAACTATCTTTTAGATACTATTTCTTCTAAAGAAAATACAGACTTATTTGATTTTTCATTACTATGGCAAAATTATGGAATTGTCTCTTCAAGTTCTTTAAATATAAGTTTAATAAAAGGTGCTTTATCTGAAGATTCTGTCGTAAGTAGATTAGATGAAGATAAAGATTTTTCTAAAATAAATTTAAATTTTTTATTTAATCGACTTTTTTATCAAAATCTTAACTTAGTCTATATTTTAAATACTCAATATTCTCACAACAAACTTTCGCCAACACAAATGTTTTCAATAGGTGGTTTAACTACTGTTCGTGGTTTTAAATCTGGATATAAACTTGGGGATAGTGGATTTTTTACTTCTTTAGAAGGATTGTATAAGTTTGAATTAGAAACAAAAAAAAATTTACAGATGGGACTGTTTGTTGATTATGGGCGTGTATATGTAAATAAACCTGTTCCTGGAGAAGCTGAACACTCTTTTCTTCTTGGTGCAGGAGTTGAGTGTATTTTAAATGTAAATGATAAATACTCAGGAAGATTATCTTTAGGTTATCCTCTTTCATCATCAGATAATGAATATAACAAAGAGTTAAATTTATATTTAACAATTAGTGCAAAATTATGGTAGGAAAAATAATGAAAAAAATATTTTCAGTTTTGGTTTCTTGGTTTTTAGTATTTTCACCTGTGGCAATTCAAGCTTTACCTTCAGGACAAAAGGTAGTAAATGGTACAGTTGGATTTAACGTAAATAAAAATACCATGAACATAACAGCTTCAAATAAGTCCATTATTAATTATAATACTTTTAATATAAAAAGTAATGAAATAGTAAATTTTATTCAACCTTCTTCTAACTCTGTAGTATTAAATAGAGTGATTTCAGCAAATCCTTCTTCTTTAATGGGTGCTTTAAATGCAAACGGAAAAGTATTTCTTATTAATCCAGCGGGTATTGTTTTTGGTAAAAATTCAACTGTTAATACAAATAGTTTTTTGGCTACAACCTTAGATATAAAAGACTCTGATTTCATAGGTGGAAATTATCTTTTTTCACAAGCAAAAGATAGACTTCCTTCGTATATTTTACAACAAGGGAAAATTACAGTATCTCCAGAAGGATTCATTGTTTTAGTATCTCCCTTGGTTAAAACTGGTGGGCTTGTTTTTGCAAAAGCAGGAAAAATACAAATAGGAGCTGTAGATAACTTTTATATTAATTTTGATACAAAAGGTTTAGTGAAATTTGCTTATAACCCACAAGATAAAACTAAAACAGATGTCATAATTTCAACTCAAGTTGCAGATGCTCTTAGGCAAGATGTTGTAAATAACGAAAAAGTAGATGAAGCAATTAGAATTGAAGAAAAAGATGGAGTTATAAGCTTAGTTGGAGGAAGTGGTACCGCCTTGGTTTCAGGAGAATTAAATACAGATGGAGATAACGCAGGTGATATAAGCATTGTTTCTCAAAATTATTTAGCACTGATTAATAAGGCAAAATTATCTAATAATTCATTAGCAGGTGGTGGAGACATAACATTGAGTGCGACTTCAGCTAATCAAGCGAAAATAAACATTGAAGATGATGTACAAATAAGTGGTAAAAATATATTAATTGAGGCAAGGGCGCAGAGTATAGGGAAGTTTGATAGTGATAATGCTTTGTCGAATAACATGTCTGTTGTTGGAGATTTTATTGTAAATATGCCAGCAACTCCTATAGCTTATGCAAAAGCGAAAGCTACTTCATCTATAGATATAGGGAACGCTAGTATAAGTGGAACAAAAATAGATATTTTAAGTAAGGCAACATCCGATGTTTCAGTCTCAGCAACTTTTAAAGTCTTAGCACTTAGCTATGGTAAATCAGAAGCAATTTCAAGTTTACATGTAAGAAGTGGAGCAAAATTAAATGCCTCAGATGATTTAACACTTAAAAGTGAAGCAATAAGTAAAAATGATGTTAAATCAAAAGCAACAAATTTACTTATTGATAAACAAAAAATAGCCCAAGCAAATATATCTTTAGCCTATAGTAAAACCTTAACTAATTCTAGTGCTATTGTTGAAAATGGTGTGCAAATTAAAGCCAATAATTTTAAATTAGAAGCAATTGGAAATACAGATACATCAACAGCCGCAATTGGATCATCTTTTTCATCTGGAACTCTTGGAACTGCTGTTGCGATATCAAATTCCTCATCAGATATAAAAGCAATTTTAGGAGGAAGTGTTAACGCCAACAAGGTAGAAGTAAATAGTGACATGAAACTAGAAAGAATTAGGACATCATCTTCTGCCACAGTAGGAAATGGGCTTCTTTATAAGTTTCTTTTAGAGTCAAAGGGAGTAAGAGCAAAAGTATTAGAAAAATTAAATATATTTTCTGAATCTAAAAAACCAATTCTTGAACCCAAAAGTGCTGTGAGTACTAAAGCTCTTAGCTCGGCATTTGTTTATTCAGAGCATAAAAATAATTCAATGGCAAAAATAGATAAAAAGGCAAATATACAAGCAAATTCTGATGTAAAAGTAAGTTCAAATATAGAGTATGGAGAAAATGGAACTTATAAAAAAGATGAAACAGTAACTCTTATTGGAGACAAGGGAATAAAAAGTATAGCAATTTCAGAGATTAGTTCAAGCGAAGAAAACCCAAAAGAAAATACTTTAAGTGGGGCAGTTGTAATCACTGATGTAACAAATAATTCAAATGCATATATAGATGATGAGGCGATTGTAGATGTTCTTAATGGAGATATAGGAATTTATTCAAAAATATACATGGGCTATAAAATCAATTGGAAAAATCTTATTGCTGAACCTTTTAATATAAAAAATATAAAGCCAAAAGGTTTAGATCTTGCCTCTTTTAGAGAAGGACTGTTTAGTTCATATGCCCAAAGTAATACAGCAGGCGGAGATAATTCCCTCGTAGGCACGGTTAATGTATTTAAATTAAACAACACAGTTAACGCCCATATTGGGAAAAATACCAAAATAAATCAAAAAGTAGCATCAGGCAATGGCAAGATAGAAATTAGTGCAAATAATGATATAGATACACTTAATTTCTCAGGCATTATAGGTTGGACATATTTTGGCTCAAAAGTTAAAAGTACAGGACTTGGAGGGGCTTATTTAGATGTTCGTTATAAAAATGACACTCTTGCATATATAGAAAGTGGAAGTACAATTAAGGCAAAGTCTTTAAGAGTATCAGCCATTAAAAAATCAAATAGTCTTTCCATCGCAACAGCTGGAGGAAAGGCAAAAAATGCAATTTCAGGGAGCTTTTCTGTATTAAAAACAGATGATAATACTTATGCATATATAGACAATGCCAGTATTGTGACAAGTGATTCAGATTTAAAAGTTAATGCAAAAAACAATACAATACTTTCAAATAAAACAGGTGGTATTGTAAAAGGTGAACATGTTGGCATTGGTGCGTCTGGTTCATATAATGTTATAGCAAGAGATACAAAAGCCTACATAAAAGGCTCAAATATACAAAGTGCAATAAAAGACTCAGTCGGTTCTAATTATATTGGGGCATATAATGATGGCTTTATAAGTGCTTATGCAATTTCAGGCACTATTCTTTCTTCTTCAAGCTCAAAACCTAAATCAGATGCAAAGTTTGGTTTGTCTTTATCTGGAGATGGTTCACTTAATGAAATAAAAGATAAGGCAACAGCATATTTAAGTGATACAATTTTCACTAATTCTTTGTTAGACGTACAACTTTTAGCAAAAAACAGTACAGCAATTGGAGCATATAGTGGTTCGGTTGCATTTAATTTTACAAATAAATCTCTAGGTCTTGCTGGTTCTTATGCGGGAAATTATTTTTCTAATGAAGCGAATGCCTACGTGAAAAATTCAACTTTAGGTGTTCATAATTTAGATATTAAAGCACATAATGGCGGAAAAATTTCAACTTTAACTGCTAGTGGTTCAATTGACACTGGTGTTGCTTCTTTAGTTGGTTCTGCATCAATTAATGAAATAAGTAATAAAACAAATTCTTTTGTAGATAATTCAGACATAAGTTTAGGTGAATCATTAAATATAAATGCTATTGATGATACTTCTATTAACTCTTCTGCGGGAGAAATTGAAGTTAGTAAAGGTGTAGGAATTGCTAGTTCAGTTTTACATAATAAAATCACAAATACTTTAAATGCTTACATAAAAGACTCTGCAAATATAAAGAGTAAAAATTTAACGCTTAGAGCAATTTCAAACAAACACATAATCACAACAGCTCTAAGTGGGGCAGCAGGCAAGAGTGGAGCAGGCGATGGTAGTATTTTAATTAATACGGTCAAAGATAATATTAATTCCTATATTAAAAACAGTATAGTTGGTGTAAATAATTCTTTACTAGTTCATGCAATTGCGCAAAATAAAATCACAAGTTATGGTGGTACTGCAAGTGGAGCAGGGACTTTAGGCATTGGAGGAACTGTTGTAGTAAATAACATAGCAAATAATTTAAATTCTTATATTGTTAATAGTAGTGTTGATGTTGGAGGATTTGGCTTTTTAGATATTCCAACTGATGAAGATTATACAAAAGTAGAGAATTTTTATGGCTTAAGTTTATTGTCTTTGGTAAACGAAGATGTAAAAGTTTATACAGCAAATCTAAGTGGAGCAGGAACGGCAGCATTTACAGCTAGTGCAAATTATAATAATATAGCCAATAAATTACATAGTTATATTTTAGCTTCTCAAATAAATCAAAATAATACATTAAAACAGGACATAAAACAAAGTGTAAGTGTAAAAGCCATCAATAATAGTTATTTAAATATAAAAGGTGGAGCTATTTCTGGCGCAGGAACCTTGGGGCTTGGAGCTTCTTTAAATGTGAATTATATTAAAAACATAACTAAAGCATATATAGATGATTCTTTTGTAAATGGAGAAAATCTAGTTGAAGTAAAGACTACAAGCACTGAAAGCATAGACTCAGATGTATTTGCAGGAGCAGGGGCAGGAGCGGGCGCTGTTTCTGGGGCAGTTTCCATTATTAGCATTGCAAATGAAAATGAAGCAAGAATAAATACAAGTACAGTTTTTAGTAAAAATGACTTAAATGTCATTTCAAAAGACATAGTTACTTTAAATGTAAATGCAGGGGCTTTATCTGGTTCAGGGGGAATTGGCGTTGGTGCTTCAACTGCAATTAATAGCATTAAAAACAACACACTTGCCTATGTTTACGATTCTACTTTGAATGCGAAAAATATGCTTTATGTATCTTCATTGAATGATGTAACTCTTAACAATAAAATTGCCTCAGGCGCAGTAGGGAAATTTGGTGGTGCTGGTTCAGCCTTAATTAACACAGTTGATTCTCTAACTAAATCGTATATATATCAAGAGAATATTCCTAAAATTCTCATAAATCAAAATCCAAGTTTCGAATCTAAAAATCAAAGTATTAAAATAGAGGCTGTAGATAATGTGAAAGTCAATAACAAGGTAGGCTCTTTAGGATTGGGTTTAGCTGGCATTGGTGCTTCATTTGACGTGACTACATTAAAAAATGACACAGATGCATACTTAGGTGAAAATGCTCTTGTATTTGCTAAAAAAGATTTAGATATCATAGCCAAAAGCACAAAAGATTTTTCTTCTTTAAGTGCTGCATTTGGTGGAGGAGCAATTGGTGTTTCTGGCTCTGTAGTTATTGCTAATTTTGGTTTGTCACTCAGTGAACTTGCTTTAAAATCGATAGAACATACTAACCCAATTTTAAACAAAATATTGGACTCCTTAGACAATGTAAAATTAGGTACTTCTTCGTTTGCAAGCAATACAAAAAATAGTTTAATTAATAGTAAAAAAAGTATAAACCTTACTAAAATCTTTGAGCATCAAGCAAATAAAACTAAAGCACATATAAATGCTAATTCAAAGATAAATGTAGGAAATAATTTAAATATAAAGGCAGAAAACTCCATTTTAAAACTAGACATTAAAAGTGGTGAAGCTGCTATTGGGGCAGTTGGAGTAGGTGGTTCTGTAGCCTTTGCTTCTTTAGGTGCCCGAAATTGTGCTTATACTCAAGATGATGTAACCGTAGACGCTAAAGATATTACAATAGAAGCACTTTTTAGTCCCCAAAATATTAAAATAAAAAGTTATGCTGGAAGTGCTGGTATGGTAGGAGTGGGTGCTGATTTAAGTCAAGTTTTAAGTGTTTATAATAATAGCGCTATAGTTGGAGGCAACAATCTATTGGTTACCTATGGTGGACTTAATGTAAAAGCAATAACAGATGAAAATATACAAGTAAGAGCTTATGGTGCTAACGTTGGTGCTAGAGTAGCTGGAGTCTCTATAGCAAGCGTGACTACAAAAGGATTTACGACTTCTAAAATAGCAAAAAACAGCAGACTACATGCCCAAGGAAGTGAAGGAATTAATATACTCTCTTCATATAATACCTCTGTTGATGCCTATGCAACTTCAGCAGCAGCAGGAGCCTCAAGCGATAATGGAGTGACTTCAGAAATAATGTTGGATTCGAGTGTTCTTAGTGAAGTAGATGATAAGGTAAAACTCGGAACATCGATTGGTGATATTAATATAAATACACTTTATACTAATAAGCTTTATAGTAAAGCCAAGGGTTTAAGCATTGCTGGAGTTAATGTAGGCTCATCAGTTGCTAAAGCAAGTAGTAATGTACATATTGACTCTGTTATAGGAAATAATGTTTTAATAAATGCTTATAATGATTTAAAAATTTTAACGTATGAAAATAGAGATATTGATTCAGGTACTAAAATAGAAAGTAATTTAATACAAGCATACGCAGTTTCATCTACAGGGAGTCTTTTAGGGAAAATTGGATCAAAATCAACAGCTACTAGCCACTCTTTTTTAAGAACACAGATTGGAGAAAGTACAAATCTAAATGCCCAAGGTGATATAATTATAAAAACAGAGGCTTATTCTAAAACAAAATCAATAAGTAATGGACACTCTTATGGACTTGCTTCGCATGGAAGTACTCAGGCATACTCGCTTAATGGTGGAGGAGCAGAAATTTTTATAAAAAGAAATACTAATCTTGTTGGAGGCAATATTTTATTAAATACTTATGCACAAAAAAATATTGATTCAACTTCCAAAGGTGGTACGGGAGGAGCGGTTAATGTATCAGGCACTAAGGCGGATGCACAAATTAGTAACTTAGTTAATATAAATATATTAGACGATACAAAAATAAATGCAAATAATGGAGATGTAAATATACTAGCAACTGGAAATATTGATGTAAAAGTTTTAGCAAGTACAACTTCGTCAGGAGCTGTAAGCGATAATCATGTTAGCTCAAACGTAAAAATAAATAAATCAGATATTAAAATCAACATTGGTAAAAGTGCAATTTATGGAAATAATATTAATATAAAATCACAATTAGAACGTTTATATGCCACAAGTACCTCCATGAGTAAGACAAAAGCAGCAGGTTCTCACTCAAGAGCATATTCTCATTTGAGTGCAACTTCAAATGTTGGAGTAAATCTAAGTAATGCCATAATCATAGGTAATTATGATATTAATATAGAAGCAAATCAAGATACAAACAATGTTTTGTTAAAAACAAAAGCTACATCTACAATAAGTAAAAGTTTGATAGGAAATCTATATGCTACAGTTGAAAACAATCCTACATTTAAATCAAATATCACTATAAATAATGACACTCATGTTGTTGCAAATAAAATAAATATTAAAGGCAGTGTCCCTACAGAAAATAATTATATAAAAGATGCTGAAATCATTAATCATTCTGTTGAATATTGGGCAGAACAAAGAGTATGGCATTTGTTGCGCTGGATAACTAGAAAAAAGTTAAAACATCATATTAGTTCTAGTAAAGCGATAGAAAAAGGTACTTTTAGAGTACAAAAAAAGATTAACGCAAAAGACAATGTTAGGTATTCAAATAGACATATAAATAAAGAAGATAAGACATTTAGGAAGATTATTAAAGATAGACAAATTGTTGATTTTGCTAATTGGAATCCTGAAAGTATCCATGGACTGAATGCTCGTGTACGAAAAATCTCACCCCTTAGTAAGTATCATCCATTTTATGCAAATGTTACTATTAAAACTCAACTAAATAGTGCATATAATAATTCAAGCTATAAAATAGATAAGGGAATTTTTGCTAATGTGGATATTGATAAAATACCAGATATGTATAAAGTGACATCATTAATGAGTGTCACTGAAAAAGATTATCTTCCCTCTTATGCACAAATGATTGAAATGCATAAAGATAGACCATGGGTTATAATAGACAATAGTCTTTTAGGTGGTACTCTTTTTACCCCATATATTGAGATGATGACGGTAAAAAAAGTTAATTCTAATTTTCAGTTAGAATTGCCAAAACTACCGAAAAAAGAGGAACTTTTGAGTATGAATTAGTGGATATAGTGATATTTTCTATTTTTTATAATTGCAAAAATCTAATTTATTAGTTATAAAGTAAAATTTAAGTAACATTGCAATCCAATTGATTATAGTACAAGGAAAAGATTTGTTTGAAATTTTAACTGATTCAT
>JADGEG010000237.1 GCA_016744485.1 Arcobacter sp.
CAACAAAATAAAATTTTACAAACAATAGATCGAAAAATTGCAATAATTGATAAAGATATAAAAAAACATAAACTTGCATTATTTAATTCAAAAAATAAATTACTAAAACTTGCAAAATCATCACAAAGTTTAAAAAAACAAAAATTAATTAATGAAAAACAAATTGTAAATCTTATAATTGAAGATTTCACTTCTTCAATAGCATTAAAGTTAGCTTCAGAAAGTAATGTTCAAGAATTAATTGATTCACAAATTTATACAATATTATCTAAAAATTCACAATATGAAATACAAAAACTTAATACTTCATATGAAGTATTAAATAACAATACAAAATCAAATAAAAATAAAAAAAATAAAATATCAAAATATATACAGACAAGACAAAAAAGCAAAAAACAATTAGATGTATTAAAAAATAAACGCTCTTTATCTTTAACATCTTTGGAAAAAAAACATACTACTTATCAAACACAGCTAAAAAAAGTACTAAAAAAACAAAACTCATTAGAACATTTACTTAAAAAACTGAATATCATTCAAATGAAAAATAAACAAAATAAACAAAAAAAAGCACGAAGAATAAGTCGTTTAAAGAAAAAAAGTAAATATAAAACAACTACAAAATTAAAATTATCAAAAAATATTTCATCAAATATTAGAATGTTAGGTTCTTCAACTCGTTCAATTAAAATAGTTAAATATAAAGGTAAAAAAACGATTGCACCTTTGGATTCATTTAAAGTAGTTAAAAAATTTGGAAAGTATTTTGACCCCGTTTATAATATTGAACTTTTTAATGAATCCATGATATTAAAAACAAAAAAAGCACAAGCAAAGGTTAAATCTATTTTTAATGGAAAAATAGTATATGCTAAAAAAAATGTAGGAATGTTAGAAAATGTAGTTATTATTCAACATAAGAATGGTTTGCATACTATTTATTCTCATTTAGATGAAATTGCACCTTATTTAAAAGTTGGAAGATGGATAAAAAAAGGTTATGTTGTTGGTAGAGTCAATAATACATTGATTTTCCAAGCAACAAAAAATGAAAGTCATATTAATCCAAAAGATCTTTTTAGAATATTATAATTTAAAAAATTGAAGAAAAACTAATATCAAAAATTATTACATTTATCATAGTGAAGGAAAATCGTGGAAGAAATTATAAAAGACTGGGGATATATAGCATTATTTTTATATTCTTTTGGTGGTGGGTTTATTGGGCTTGTAGTTGCTGGTGTATTATCATATGCAGGTGATTTAAATATTTATATATCAATCATGGTTGCAGGAGTTTCAAACTTTATAGGAGATCAATTTTTATTTTATTTAGCAAGAACAAATAAAAACTATGCAAAAGATACAATGAGAAAATACGGCAGAAAAGTAGCCCTAGCTCATGTAATGATGCGAAAATATGGTTCAAAAGTAGTGTTTGTACAAAAATATATTTATGGAATAAAAACATTAATTCCTCTTGCTATGGGTTTGACTAAATATTCATTTAAGAAGTTTACTATTTATAACATATTTGCTACTATGTTATGGGCTACAGTAATAGGTACAGTTAGTTATATGATGGGGGAGCTATTTTTAGAATATATTGAAGAATATAAATACTATGCTATTGCATTTATAATTATATTAGCTTCATTAATAGCTTATTATATTAAGAAAATATAAAATGACAAAAGATAAAACAAACAAAAAATTAATTGAAATTATCTACAAAGATAGTACAAATAAAAAAATATTTTCACCTTTGAGAAATAAATACTTTGATGCCTTGCCAGAAGAAATAGTAAGACAAGAATTTATTTGTAAACTTATAAATGAATATGGCTATAATTTAGAACAAATGGCTGAAGAAGTACAACTTACAACATCTTCAAGAGGTACAGGACGAGCAAGTGCAGATTTGATTATATGGAAAAACGAAGAAGATAAAAAGAAAAAAAAATCTGCTTTTATGGTTATAGAAGTAAAAGCTTCTTCATTAACTCTTAAAGTTGAAGATTGTTATCAAGGGTATAACTATGCTACTTGGAGTAGAGCTAAACTATTTGCTATTTCAAATGGGGCTGAACTAAAAGTTTATAAGACAGTTGAAGAGGAATTACCATTAAAACTTCAGCCTGTAAATGATATACCTTATGCAAAAGATATTTTGGATGATAAGAAGTTAGAAAAAGCATTATTAAAAACAAAAGAGTTTACAGGTGATGAGTTTGCTAAACTACTTCACAAGTGTCACAATATTATTAGAAATAATGATAAGCTATCTCCTGAGGCTTCATTTGATGAGATTAGTAAAATCTTATTT
>JADGEG010000238.1 GCA_016744485.1 Arcobacter sp.
ATTTTCTAGTAAAGAATATTTTACAATAATAGCACCAATTAGTAAAATAAAAACAAACAATAATCCAGCCATTAAATCAGCATAAGATATCCAAAAACTTGTATTGTTATTATTGTTGTTGTTCATCTTTTATGCTTTTACTTAAATTATCTTGTATTAATTCTTGCCCAAAATTTCTTAAATCACTAGAAATTAATTGAAAAGATGATAAGACTGTATAAATTTCAGATTTTAATGCTGTTGAATGCTTAACATAGTCTTCAAAAGATCTTGAAGATTGAGTTGAATTTTTTATAATTTGATTATGTAATTTTTCAAAATTACTTATTAATAAATCTTGTTTTTGTGAGCTTTGTTCAAATAAATCAACAATATTTGTATATCTGGTAAAAAGTAAGTTCTCTAGCTTTTTATGTTCTTCATTTAAAGTTTTTATCGTATTTAACTTTTCATTACTAACTTTATCTAATTGTTCTACATAAGAGCTTGACATCACTATTTGTAATTTATTTGTTAATTCTTTAGTATTATTTTGATTTTCTATTATACTAAGAAGACTAATTTCTTCATTTGTCCAAATTTTATTTTTATATGTTTGTATTTCATTAAAAATATTATCTTGAATTTTACTCAAACCTCTTTTTTCAAAAAAGATCCATAATAATGATAAAAAGATACCATAAATAGAAGCATAAAATGCAGTTCCTACTCCACTTAAAAGTATTGTTATTTCTTTATTTAAAGCATCTTGTGATTGAACGGAAAAGTCAGGCATTGAAATAGCTATGGCAATAAATGTTCCTAAAATACCTAAAGTTGGAAAAACTGATGATGCTACACTTGCAAAATTATCATTTCTTATTTGTTTTACATAATCATCAAAAAATATTTCAATATTTCCAAAAGATTTTGTTTGATTATTAATACTTAGTTGATTTTTAGCTAAATAATTTTCTACAGAAGATAATATATCTTCGAAAGAATTTTTAAACTTACAAAATGAATACCAAGCATTATGTTTAATAAAAAATATAAAAATAAATAAAATAAAACCTATTATTATAAGTGTGTGTATTTCGATTTTTAAAGGTAATTGTCCTAAATATGCTGCAAGTAAACTTAAAAAAAATAATAGAGGTAATAATAATATAGTAAAATATCTAGGTGATGACGATATTTTATTTTGATTTAAATTCATAATAATCCTTTTAAATATTATTATAACATTGTATCATAAATGCTTATATTTTTATTTATGGAATTAAATCATTTTTATTATTATTCAAGTTATTTTTTATTTGTATGAGATATTTTTTTCAATTTATTATATTTTTTTATATCAAAAATAATTTTATTGTTTGTTATTCTTCTAAAAATATCATCAGAGTTATAATAAATACTTGAAAATAAAATAATGCTATTTATATATACTATAAAATAAATCTTTACCATTATGAAATTTCTGTATTATATTTTGATTTCCTAGATAGTTCTTTTATTAAGAACAAGATTTTTAATTATTTTCATATTGAAACATAAAATTAAATCTAAAGGATATGATTACTTAATTATTTTTATGAATTTCTTAAGTTGATATATATTATAATGAAAATTGAATGAAATATTTGGAGTTAAATTTATGGGAATAGAAGCTTATCAAGAACAAAATGCTGTATCTGATGATCCATATATACTTATATTGAAACTTTATGAAGGTTTATTAAAATATTTATCCTTTGTAAAAAGTTCTATGAATGAGGGAGATGTGGAATTAAAATTTAATTATATAAATAAGTCAATATCTATTTTTGATGAATTAAGAAATGTACTTGATTTTGATGGTGGAGATATTTCTCATTATTTAGATGGTTTATATTTATACCAAATAGAAACATTGTTTTTAGCGGGTGTAAATGATAACACAGATGGCATTGATCAAGTAACTAAGGTTGTTCAAGGATTAATAGACGCATGGAAAGAAGAAACAGGACTATAAAAATAATTGAAGAATTATTATATGCAGATTCTTTAGATGAAGATCAAAAAGCAGATGCTCTTTTATTGTGGGCAAAAAAATATTTTCAAAATAATATTTTTTTAGATGATGGCTTGAGTATAGAAGAAAAAGAAATATTATTAGAACTTTTTTATAAAAATATAATTTTTCTAAAAAAATATCAAAAAAATATCAAAAAAAATTTATTAGAACAAGATAAAATAAAATCTTTTCTAGACAATTGATTTTTAATAAAATTAAAGTTTATGGTTTAATTATTAATTTATAATATTTATTAAACTTTTTAT
>JADGEG010000239.1 GCA_016744485.1 Arcobacter sp.
ATATAATTTAATGAATGAATTTTAACATTTTAGTTATATAGTTTTAGCTATAATAAAATAAAAGGGTTTACTTGAAAGTTGGAATATTTGATTCTGGTATTGGTGGTTTAAGTGTTGTAAAATCATTACTTAAGCATAAGTTATTTAAAGAAATTATATATTATGGTGATACAGCAAGAGTACCTTATGGTGCTAAAGATAAAAATACCATTATTAGGTATTCTTTAGAAGCTTTAGAGTTTTTTAAAAATTTTGATATAGATATGATTATAATTGCTTGTAATACTGTAAGTGCATTTGCAATTTATGAATTGAAACAAGCTTGTGATATTCCAGTTATTGGAGTGATTAAACCAGGTGTTTTAGCTGTTAAAAATAATATCAAAAATAAACAAGAAAGTATTCTAGTAATTGCTACAAAAGGAACAATTAATTCAAGTAGATATGAAAATGAATTAAAAAAAGAAAAATATTTAAATGTAACTTCATTACAAACAGGACTTTTTGTATCCCTTGTTGAAGAAGGTATTTTTGAAGGTGAAATCTTAAACTCAACACTTGATTATTATTTTAAAGATTTAAAAGAATCAAAAAAAATACATACTGTTATTTTAGCTTGTACACATTTTCCTTTACTTGAAAAAGAAATTTCAAAATATTTTGATAATTGTAAAACTATTCATTCAGGAAATGCAATTGTTGAATTTATAAAAGAAAAGTATAATTATACTAATACTTTTAAAAATTCAAAGATTTCTTTTTTTGCAACAGAAAATCCTGATAATTTAAAAAAAGTTGCTAAGTTATGGCTAGGGAGTTTAATAAATGACTGAAGAAAAAAAAGTTTTAGCATTAAAATACAGACCGCATAAATTTGAAGATTTAATAGGTCAAAGTATTATTTCTCAAACTTTAAGTTTAGCTCTTGATGCAAATAGATTATCTCATGCTTATTTATTCTCAGGTTTAAGAGGTAGTGGAAAAACTTCAACTGCTAGAATTATGGCAAAAGCTCTTGTATGTGAGATAGGTCCTACTTCAAAACCTTGTGAAAAATGTTCTAATTGTTTAAGTGCAAATTCTAATAAACACTTAGACATAATAGAAATGGATGCAGCTTCAAATAGAGGTATTGATGATATAAAAGATTTAATCGAACATACTAAATATAAGCCAAGTTTAGCAAGATTTAAAGTTTTTATAATAGATGAAGTGCATATGCTTACAACTCAAGCATTTAATGCCCTACTTAAAACACTTGAAGAACCTCCTGCTTTTGTAAAGTTTATACTTGCCACAACCGATGCTTTAAAACTACCTGCTACTATTTTAAGTAGAACTCAACATTTTAGATTTAATAAAATTTCACAAATTGATATTGTGCATCATTTATCTCATATATTAAATAATGAAAATATAAGTTTTGAAACATCAGCATTAGAAATAATAGCAAGAGGTGGTCAAGGAAGTTTAAGGGATTCTTTAACTCTATTAGATCAAGCTATTATATTCTCAAAAGGTAGTGTTAATGCTAACTTAGTTATTGAAATGTTAGGTTTAATTGAACCTTATTTAATGGAAGAAATATTTGAAATCATACTAGAAAAAAAAGATTTTGAACAAATATTAAAAAAACTTGAACCTTATGATGTAGCTCAAATTTGTGATGAGATGACTATATTTTTAAAGAATAAAATGTTTGAAAAAAATGCAAAATATAATCTTCTATATTTTGACAGATTTTTTAGAATCTTAGGAGATGCTAAACATTTACTATCTTTAAATTCAGACTCTGGGTTTGTACTAATTTTAACATTTTTAAAGATGATTGAAGCTACAAATTTAAAATCTATAGATGAAATCATAAGTGAAGTAAAAGATATAAAAACTGATAATCTAAATTTTGAAAACACTAAGCCTACAAGAACAAACAGAAATATAGATGCAATAAATTTAGAGAAAGAAGAAAAGAAAGTAAAAATTTCGAATGAAATAATAGATGAATCTAAAATATTATATGAAAAAGTCATAAAACAAATCTTCCGAAGAGATTATAATTTAGGTGAATGTTTTGAAAAAAACTTTATTTATCAATCTTTTTTGAATAAAAAACTACAAATAATATCGTATGCCTTAGATGAAGAGAGAAAATTTCTTTTTAAGAACTATGGATTTATTAAAACAATTATTTATTTATGCTATTTTAGGTTTTGCATTAACGTTCATTCTTTTCTTAGGAATTATTCGATATGCTGGTAAGAAGCTAGAACATTTGTTTAAAGCAGTTCACTTAAATT
>JADGEG010000067.1 GCA_016744485.1 Arcobacter sp.
AATATTATAAAAAATATTGATATAAAAAAAATAGTTTATAAGTCTGAAAATATCATCTTATTTAAATATGAATAAAAAGAAATCATTTTTATTATTAGAATTAATTATCGTTATTTCTTTTAGTTCAATTATTATTGTTTATACTTTACTGTTTGCAAAAAATTCTTTTGAAGCCCAAAAATTAAATCAACAACAAGCGATATTAAAATTAGATTTGAATTCAAGTAAAATTTTTTTAAGTAAACATTTGCTAAATATAAAAAATGATTTGTCTTATTTAAATAAAACTTTATATTTTAAGAATTCTATTTTATTAAAAAATGTAAACTCATTTTCTTTAGAAAAAATAGGAAATTTTATATATATTGAAATACTTTTAAATAAACAAATATCACAAAAGTGGGTATTTAAGTTATGAAAAAATCATTTGTACTTTTAATAACATTGATGTTTTTACTTATATTTTCATTTTTATTAGTTTTGATTATGCAAACTAAAAGTTTAAATTCAAATAATATAACAAACCAATATATTTATATACAAGCTACAAACCATCTTAAGTTTTTTACATCCTATATTAATTCTATACCAAATTTAAATAGTATTAATAAACTTGAACTAAAAAATGACAAATTTAAAATTTTTGCAACAATAGAAAACAATAATAATAAATATTTAATTAATATTTTTGTTTCTTCTAACATTAAAGATATTCGTTTACATAAAAAACTGCTTAAATAAATTGTGACTTATCTAAGATTATGTTTTTAAATAATACTACACTAATAATATTTTAGCTATAATCGCGAAAACCTTATTTAAAGAGAGTGTATATGGTACAAATAGTAAAACTAAAAAAAACTTTTGCTTCAAGAGTTTTATTCAAAGATATAAATTTAAAGTTAAGCATTAGTAAACGATATGGTCTTATTGGTGCAAATGGTGCAGGTAAAACTACTTTTTTAAATATTTTATCTGGTCTTGAAGATGCAAGTGATGGAGAAGTCCAAGTTCAAAATGGAAAAAAAGTAGGGGCATTAAGTCAAAATCAATTTGCATTTGAAGCTTATAGTATATTTGATACAGTATTACTTGGAAATAAAAGACTTTATAATGCGATAAAAGAAAAAGAGAAGCTTTACCTAAGCGAAGACTTTACAGATGAGATAAATAATAGGTTAAGTGAGTTAGAAATCATATGTTGTGAAGAAGATCCAACTTATGAATACGATATAAAAATTACAAAAATTCTTGAAGATTTAGGGTTTAAATCATCAACACATCAAGACTTGATGAGTACTGTTACAAGTAGTGATAAATTTATTGTTCTTTTAGCCCAAGTTCTATATCCAAAACCTGATATATTATTCTTAGATGAACCTACAAATAATCTTGATATTAAAACTATTGGTTGGTTAGAAAATCAGCTACAAAGACATGAGGGAACGATGGTAGTTATCTCTCATGATAGACATTTTTTAAATGCAGTTTGTACAAATATCTTAGATGTAGATTATAAACAAATTAGAGAATTCTCTGGAAATTATGATGACTGGTATATAGCTTCTACATTAATAGCTTCTCAAAATGAAAAAGATACAAATAAAAAATTAAAAGAAAAAGATGAATTAGAAAAATTCATAGCTAGATTTTCTGCAAATGCTTCTAAAGCAAAACAAGCAACATCAAGACAAAAACAATTAGATAAATTGGATATTGATGCAATAAAAGTGTCATCAAGAAGAGATCCTTCTATTATATTTAAACAAAAAAGAACAGTTGGAAAAGAATTATTAAGTGTAAAAAACATTTCTAAATCATATGATGATAAAGTAATCTTAAATAACATTTCTTTTACAGTTAACAAAGATGATAAAATTGCCATTATTGGACCAAATGGTATAGGAAAGACAACTTTATGTGAAATTATTGTTGAAAATATTAAAGCTAATAAGGGTCATATATTATGGGGTGCAACTATACAAAATGCTTATTTTCCCCAAAATGCTACAGATTTAATTCAAGGTGATATGACTTTATATGATTGGTTAAGAGCTTTTGATAGAGATGCAGATATAGCAGAAATAAGAAATTGTCTAGGACGCATGTTATTTAATGGAACAGAGCAAGAAAAACAAGTAAAATCTTGTAGTGGTGGTGAAAAACACAGAATGATGCTTTCTAAAATCATGCTTGAGCAGCCAAATTTTATGGTTCTTGATGAACCTACAAATCATCTTGATTTAGAAGCTATTATAGCTTTAGGTGAAGGTTTATTAGCTTATGATGGTTCAGTTATTTGTGTATCACATGATAGGGAATTACTTGATGTTTATGCAAATAGAATTATTGAAATTCAAAGTAATGGAAGCATTATTGATTTTAAAGGTTCTTATGAACAATATAGACAAAGAGATGCAACTTAATTAAGTTTCATCTCTTTTATTATTTCTAAACCAAAACCATTTAGTCCTATATAAGAGTGTTTTCCTCCAGAAGTTAGTAGTTTTATACCTTTTATATTAAGGCAGTTCAATATTTGAGCCCCAATACCATAGTTTCTATTAGATTCTTTATGAGAAGTATCATCATTTAAAAATATTAATACTCCTTTATTTTCTTGTAAGAAATCAATTGTTTTTAACATTGAAGATAGTTTCTTATCGTTAAAAAATAGTTCAATATCTGAATTTATGATATGAAATTTTACATGGCTTACACCATCTATCTTTCCAAAACTTATTACAAAATGTTCTTTGTTTAGATGATCTTTAAATGTTATTTTTTTAGCATGTTTTTTAAAAAATGTAATATCAACAGATGATATTTGTTCTACTAGTTTTTCATTTGATAATCTATATTCAACTAAATCTGAGATATAAATTTGTTTCATATTATATTTTTGTGCAAATAAATCTAAATCATCTCTTCGTGCCATAGTTCCATCATCTTTCATGATTTCACAAATAACAGCTTCACCATTTAAACCAGATAATTTACACAAATCAATACTACCTTCAGTATGTCCTGTTCTAACTAATACTCCACCATTTTGTGCAATTAATGGAAAAATATGACCAGGTCTTACTAAATCACTTGTATTAGAAATTGGATTTGCTAAAATATTAATTGTATCATTTCTTTCTTTTGCACTAATTCCTGTTAAAGCATCTTTTGCATCAACAGATACTGTAAAAGCTGTTTCATAAGATGAGGTATTAGACTTAACCATAGGGTTTAAATCTAGTTTTTTTGCTGTTTCATTTGTAATAGACACACAAATTAAACCTTTGGCATGACTTGCCATAAAATTTACTTTCTTTGCTGTACTAAAAGCTGCTGAATAAACTAAATCTCCTTCATTTTCTCTATTTTCATCATCTAACATGATAACCATATTACCTTTTTTAATCTCTTCTATTGCCTCTTTTACTCTTTTTATCGCTGACATTCTTTCTCTTTTGTGTTATTTTTTTAAAAAAATATTATAGCAAAAATATCAAACAATTTGGTTTAATAAAAAAGAAGGAAATATATAATCAACCGTGATGTTTATTTTAAATAATTAAAATATATACTTCATTTTTTTAAAAGACAAAATATATATTATAAAAATTGACCTATTATTTTAAAACTTATACATATTAAAATAAAAATAAGATAGAATTATATAAAATAAATTTGGATACATAATATGAAAAAAGCATTAGAAATTTTAAAACAAAATAATTTATTAAAAATTATAAATGACGAATTAGATATATATTTAGAAATACCCCATATAGCTTATATAGAAACGAAAAAAGAAGATTCAAAAGCACTTTTATTTACAAATGTAGTTGATAAAAAGAATAATAAGAAGTTTGATGAACCTGTTTTAATGAATGTTTTTTGTAATGCAAAAGCAGTTGAACTTTTTATTGGTAATGGCGATGAAATTGGAGCAAAAATACAAAGCTTATTAAAAATGAAACCACCAAAAGGATTATCTGGAAAACTGTCAACATTTGGCAAACTTTTTTCACTTAAAAATGTATTTCCAAAGCGTTTAAATAAAAAAGGAGCTTGTCAAGAAATCATAAAACTTGGCACAAATGCAAAGCTTAGTGATTTACCTATTTTAACTACTTGGGAAGAAGATGCTGGACCTTTTATTACTATGGGTCAAGTATATACTCATAGTTTAGATGGAACTATGAATAATTTAGGAATGTATAGACTACAAATGTATAACGATTATACATTAGGAATGCACTGGCAAATACATAAAGATTCTAATCATTTTTTTCATGAATATAAAAAAGCTGCTAAAAAAATGCCAGTTTCCATTGGTATTGGTGGTGACCCTATGTATATTTGGTGTGGACAAGCTCCTTTACCTATTGGTGTTTTTGAATTAATGCTATACGGATTTGTCAAAAATAAAAATGCAAAATTAGTTAAAAGTATTACAAATGATATTTATGTTCCTCAAGATAATGATTATATAATTGAAGGTTTTGTCGACCCATCTAAGCTTAAAATTGAAGGGCCTTTTGGTGATCATACAGGTTATTACACACTTGAAGAAGAATATCCTTTTATGGAAATTACTGCAATCACTCAAAAAAAAGAACCTGTCTTTTTAGCTACAGTTGTAGGAAAACCACCTTTAGAAGATAAGTATATGGGACATGCAACGGAGAGAATATTTTTACCTTTACTTCAAACTACTTGCCCTGATTTACTTGATTATTATATGCCTGAAAATGGAGTTTTCCATAATTTAATTATTGCTAAAATTAAAACTTTATATCCTGGACATGCTCAACAAATGATGCATGCATTTTGGGGGGTAGGACAAATGAGTTTTGTAAAA
The DNA here is from genome assembly GCA_016744485.1 of Arcobacter sp. Classification (GTDB taxonomy): domain Bacteria; phylum Campylobacterota; class Campylobacteria; order Campylobacterales; family Arcobacteraceae; genus BB30. The sequence continues at coordinate 4,859 of JADGEG010000067.1, forward strand.
CATGCTATTTTTGTAAACCAAGATGCACCAAATTTAACAGATCATAAAAATTTAACTAAGTATATATTAAATAGAATCAACACTAAAGACTTATTTATCTCAAAAGGTGTAGTTGATGCACTTGATCATAGTTCCCCAAAGTTTGCTGTTGGTGGAAAGTTAGGAATTGATTGTACAGGTGAAGAGATAAAAGAAAGCAATAAAATATTATTAAGTGATAAAAAATTACTAAAAAAAATGCAAGAAATAAGTAGTGAGATACACAATTTAAAAACATATTTTTCTGATACAAAAAATCCACTTTGTATAATAAGTGTTAAAAAAACACGAAAACAAAAAGATTTATTTAAAGACTTAAAAGATATGTATAAATACATAAGTATTTTAATAATAGTTGATGCTTCACATCAAAATGATTTGGAAAATACATATATGCTAATATGGAGAGTTGTAAACAACATTGATTCAAATAGAGATATTTATTTAAAAGATAATACTCTTTGTGTAGATGCTACAAATAAAAATAAATACGATGATTTTAAACGAACATGGCCAAATGACGTAAATTGTACTAAAAGTGTTTTAAGATCTTTAGAAAAAAGAGATATAATAAATATATCAAAAGAATTTAAAAGAAAATTTCATTTATATTAGACACTTATTTATCTAAGTCTTGAAATTTTCTCATTTGTGAATTTACATCTTCATATTGTTCTTGGGTAATATTATCATCTTTAAACCATTTAACTTCATCAATATGTCCACCATAATCTGACCCCATTTCTTCAATCTTTTTGGAATAATCATCAAGGTTGTCACATAATACTATTCTTCCATCTGTAGAGTCTTTTAATTCTATATACCAATCATTTATTTTATTAGATTTGGCTTTTATTCTTGATTCAAAAATTACACTCATTTTTAACCTTTTTTTATATTTGCATTGCTTGGAACATAAGATGTGTTTTATTTTTCTTTTTAATAATTATTGAAAATATTTTTTTTTTATTTTTAAATTTTAATACTTGAAAACTTTTAATTTTTTTTGAGACTATATCACTATATGAGTTTTTGAAAAAATCATCATTTAGTTTTTTTATATCAAATTTAGCTAAACTTTCTATTCTTATTAAATTACCTTTTTTGCTTAAAATATATGTTACATATTTAAAAAAAACATTATGATACATATTTGATGTTTCTAATTGTAAAATAGTATTTTTGTTTTTATCTCGTGATAGTAGTATTTTACCACTTGATTCTAAAATGTCTTCTAAAAAAATCTTTTTTATTTTATTTTCATTTATAATATATTTTACTTTTGAGCTAAAAAAAGAGTTACTTTTTTGGCTAATATCCAAAGATTGATATAAAGAAGTTAGAATAAATGCAAATAAAGTTATAGCAATAAGAAGTTCTATTAATGAAAATGATTTTTTCATAAATACTCCTAATTTAACTTAATTGTATAAATTTTCTTAGTAAATTTATTTGCTAGAGTATAAGTACTTTCATAAGATATGATATTTATTTTTGTATCTTCTAATTTTACTTCTTCATCTTTTAATTTTTTAATTTTAACTTGGATTTTTATATCTTTTATATTGTTTGATACATTTGTATTTTTAATGTTTATTATATCTTTTAAATACTGTTTTTCATTATTTTTATAATTGTTGATATTGTTTAAAATAACAACTGAAAATGAAGAGTTGACTAGTGTATTATCATTGTATTTATTTAGAAAGTTTAAATTATTATTTTTTATTTTAAATAAACTTAAAATAATTCCTGAAATTAATAAAATTGATATCATAACCTCTATTATAAAAAATGATTTTTTCATTTTTATTTAATACCTATTCTTAAAGCTTCATCTAATGAGGTAGTACCATTTAATACAAGTTCTTTTATTTGTTCATCTAGTGTTACCATACCATTTTGTTTGGCAAGTTCAAGTAAGCTTGTATCATCAACATTTGATTTTAAATATTCTTTTACTTTATCATTTATTATAAATATTTCTTCAATTGCAATTCTGCCTCTATATCCTGTAAAATTACATTTTTTACACCCTATAGATTTACATAAAATTGCATTGTTTGGTAAATTAAACCCACTAGCAAAATTTTTGCTTAAGTTATCTTCTTTCTTACAACTCTTACAAAGTTTTCTAACTAATCTTTGGGCTAAAACTGCAAGAATTGAAGATGATATTAAAAATTTTTCAATACCCATATCTATAAGTCTAGTAATGGCGGCACTTGCTCTGTTTGTATGTAAAGTTGAAAACATAAGATGACCAGTAAGTGCGGCTTGTACTGCTATTGAAGCCGTTTCTTTATCTCTAATTTCTCCCACCATTACAATATCTGGATCTTGTCTTAAAATTGATCGTAAACCATTTGCAAATGTTAATCCTACTTTATTATTAACTTGAATTTGATTTATTTTTTTACTTTTATATTCAACTGGATCTTCAATCGTAATAATATTTTTTTCTAAACTAGATACTTTTTGTAAAATTGAATGCAAAGTAGTAGATTTTCCACTTCCTGTTGGACCAGTTACTAGTATCATTCCATATGAATTGTATAAAATGTTTTCTAATTTTTGTATAGTATTTGAACTAAACCCTAAATTACTTAACTGTGGGATAGCATCACTTTGCATTAATATTCGCATTACAACTCTTTCACCATAAAAAGTAGGCAAAATTGAAATTCTAATATCTAAAGTTTTACCAGCAATTTTAACTTGTGTTCGTCCATCTTGAGGTATTCTTTTTTCACTAATATCTAAGTTTGAAATAACTTTTATACGACTAATTACTAATGCCATAATATTTTTATCTAATTCAATATGTTTTGATAAAATACCATCAACTCTGTATCTAACTTCTGCTTTAAACTCATGTGTTTCAATATGAATATCACTTGATTTTTTTTTGATTGCTTGATAGAATAAAGAGTTTACAAATTTAATAATAGGAGCAGATTCTTCAGAAGTTAAAATATCAGATCCAGTTTGTAAAAATTCAGCAACAGAAAAATCTTCATCATTACTTATTGCTTCTTGCTGTTCTTGTTGTATATCACTCATTTGTTTATCAGTTCGTAATTCTAAAAACTTAGAATAAAGTTTTTCAAATGAGTCTTCATCTAATATTATAACTTCATAATTAAAGTCTTGTTTTGAAAGATAATCAAAAGAGATATTTAAATACTTTATACAAGTATAAATTCTTATATTGTCATTTATTTTAGAAAACAATGTATAATTTTTTAGAGCATGTTCATAATTTTTATGCTCAAATGCAGTTAAATTAAAATCATGTATTTCAGTAATATTCATATTAAAATCCAAAATGTTTTTTTAATCTTTGTCTATGTAGTTCTTTATTCTTTTGCTTCGAATCTTTATTATAAGTATTTTGACTCTTTAATGATTTGTTTTTTCTGTATTCTAATTCATCATTTAATTTTTGTAGTTTCAATTTATTTATTTTTTCTTCAATATTTTTTTTTATTTTTTTTTGTTTTATCCTAATTAATGCTTCATCTAAATACTTGTCTTCAAGTATTTTTAATTCAGATAATTTATTTCTAACAAATGTTAAATCTTTAGATTTTGGTATTATATAAGGTGTTACGATTATTACTAAACTTCTTTTTTTAGATTGGCTTCTATTGTGTTTAAATAATTCACCAAAAATAGGAACAGCTTGTAATACTGGAACTCCTTGTTTTGTCATTTCATCTTTATTTTGAATAAGACCACCAATAATAACACTTTCACCATTATTTACAATTGCTGTTGTTTTAACTTCTTTTTTAGATGTATCCGCATTACCACTATCTGTAGTAGTAGTTTTGACATCTTCTAATGTAGTGTGTATTTCTAATGTCACTTTATTACTAGAAGAAATTCTTGGTTTGATTTTTAAAGTAAGTCCTATGTCTTCTCTTTTAAAATTACTATTTTCCTTACCTGAATCACTAAAAGTTGATGAAGTTTTAATAGATATAGTCTCACCTACATAAATAGAAGATTCTTTATTATTAATACATAAAATAGATGGTTCAGAAACTATATCTAAAGCCCCGTGTTTATTTAACAAATCAATAGATGCACCTAAAGCTAATACAGAAGATATGTCTTTTGTAGCTAAAGAACCTAAAAAACCAGTTAAAGTATTTACTACATTTGTACCACCATTTAAAGCTGTTGAAAAAGCAAATAAACCTTTATTACTTTTTTTACCACTAAAAATACTATATTTAAAACCTATATCATCAACTAAGTCATTATTAACTTCAATAATTTTAGCTTTTACATAGACTTGAAGTTTTTCTTTATCTAATTTAGAAATTAATTCTGTAATATATAAAATTTCATCATTTGGTCCCATTAAAACAATAGAGTTTGACTCTTCATCTGCGGAAGCATAAGGTTTATGAGTTGGGTCAAGATATTTTTTCTTTAAGATCATTGAATTGATCACTTTTATAACATTTTTTGATTCAGCATTTTTTAGCTGAATTACTTCAACTACTCTTTTAACTATATCACTTTTTTTATCAATATTTAATATGTATTTTTTTAAATATTTTACATTATTTTTTGAACCCAATATTGTCACTGAGTTATTTTCTTTATTAGCTAAAACATTGATCTTATTTTCAGTAACTTTAATATTAAACATAGATTTTGCAACATCAAGTAATGTTTTTTTAGCTATATTTACT
>JADGEG010000068.1 GCA_016744485.1 Arcobacter sp.
AACACCTTATGTCTATCTTGCTCATTATGATTTAATAATTTGTAAAGAAGGTCAAAAATTATTAAAAATAAATAATATTCCCATCGATTTATTAAGGGTGTCTGTGGGTACTGAAAATATTGATGATATTATTAGTGAATTTAAAAGAATAGAAAAATTACTTTAGATATAAAATAAAACTTATTTATTTTTTACTACACAACTTAATTTATATGTTTTTCTTTTTATTTAATTCTTTTATATATTATTATGATTTATAGTAATATTTTAGAACTTGCACATACAATAGCAGTTTTTGATTTTAATATTAAATTTGTTTCAAACCCAAGAACTTGGGAATTTTTAAAAATATTTTTTTCATTTGAGGAAAAACCACCCTCGCAACCAATAAGCAAGGTTTTTATTTCATCTTTTTTATCATCAATATTATTTTTAGAAAAATCAAGAATATAAGTATTTTCATTTATTTCTAAAAATTCTTCTAAAGATTTACATATTTCTAATGTAATGATATTTGATCTTCCGCACTGAATAGATGAGTTAATTAATATTTTATTTAGTTTTTCAAGGTTTATTTTAAAATTATGTTGTGAATATTGACAATAAATAAAAGTAATTTTATCAACACCTAGTTCATTTAAAGATGCAATAGATTTTTCGATTATTTTTGGATCAATAATGCACCAAGCAAGATGTAATTTTTTTTTATTTTTGCATATAAGCTTTTTTGAATTTTTCAAACTAAGAATTGAAGAGTTTTTACTTATTTTAATAAATTCATACAAATAAATGTAATCATCAACTAAGTTTCTAAAATATACTTCATCTTTTATTTTATGACGTCTTACTTTGATTAGATGTTTATGAGTATCAAGGCTTATTTCTAAGCTTTGTTTTCCTGCAAGTTTTGAGTATGAAAATTGCAATTAGAATATTTTAGCAATAATATACATAGAAATTAAAACAGATATTTCTATAATATAAATTTTTTTAGCATATATATAAAATTTTTTTTGAAGTGCTATATCATGACTTTTTATAACTCTCATTTTTTTATATCTTTTAATTTCAATTACTAGTAGAAAAATTGCGACAGGAATCATCAATATTACTGTATAGCTGATATCATGGGTATATGCTGAAACAATCATACCTGTATAAATCACAATTGCATTACTTAGATGATAAAGTGGTGTCATAAATTTTAATCTTTTTGCTAGTTTTATAAAATCTTTTATGCTTAATACACAATATAAATTAAATATCATAATAGCTAAAAATAAAAACAACATATAGACATGGGTTAAAATAGCATCATTCATTAAGTTCATATTATCTCATTTTTAAATTTTTTTGGCTATTATATCTAAAATTATCTGTATTTTAAAAAAAGGAACTAATATTGAATATAAATCCGATGCAAGCAATAGATATTATAATAAAATCTATTCAAAAAAACGGTTTTGAAATTATTCCTATTGAAAATGCCATCAATCGTATTATAGCAAAAGATGTATATGCTAAATACTGCTTGCCAAGGTTTAATAATTCTGCTATGGATGGTTATGCTATTAGTTTTGATGATAAAGAACATAGCTTAGATATTATTGATACTATATATGCAGGAGATGATAATCATACTGTACTAAAAGCAAAAACTTGTATAAAAATTATGACAGGTGCAAAGATTCCTGTTAATGCTAATTGTATTATTCCTAAAGAAGATGTACAGCTTATTAATAATGCAATTACGATTCAAACTAATATAAAGATAAATCAACATATTAGGTTTTCTAGTGAAGATATTAAAACTAATTCTTTACTTATAAATAAAGATGAGGAAATTAATTTTGCAAAAATCACACTTCTTGCAAGTCAAGGAATATCACATATAACAGTATATAAAAAACCAAATATACTTGTTTTTTCTAGTGGAAATGAATTAAAACCTCATTATAAAAATATACAAGATCATCAAATTTACAACTCAAATACTCCGACATTAATAGCAAGATGTAAAGAATTAGCTTGTAATGTGAGTTTTATAGGTCAAGTAGATGATGATATAGACTCAATTAAAAACTCCATTAAGAATGCACTTGATGCTGATTTAATTATTACTTCTGGTGGGGTATCTGTTGGAGATGCTGATTTTACTAAAGAAGCATTTAAACAGTTAGGTTTTGAAACATTATTTGATGGAATTATGATTAAACCTGGGAAACCTACAGTATTTGGAAAAATTGGTAAAACTTTTATTTTAAATCTTCCAGGAAACCCTTTGGCATCTTCACTAATATTTGAATTATTTGGTAAAATTATTATTCAAAAATTATTAGGATCAAAAAATATTTATCCAAATTTTATACAAACAAAATTAAAAAATAATTTAAAAAATAAAAAAGGAAAAATGACAATAATTCCTGGGTATTTTGATGGAACTTGTTTTGAAGTAAGTGAAAAAAGAAATCCAGGAATGGTATCAACTCTTAGTACTGCTAATAGCATAATGATTCTTGATGAAAATGTACAATATTTAAAAAATAAACAAGATATAAAAATTTTACCAATTAATTGGAACTTCTTTACTCAAAAGCAAAAAGATTTTTTAACATACTAATAAAGCTTAATGAATTTTGAATTTCAATTAAAAAATAAGGATGAAAATGTTAAAACAAACTAGAAATATATATGCAGTAATATTTGCCGCATTAATAGTTGTCGCAAACTATACAGTACAATTTTCTATAAATGAATGGCTTACATATGGGGCATTAATTTTTCCATTTACTTTTTTAGTAACAGATATATTAAGTGAAAAATATTCACAAGAAGAAGTTTTAAATGTAGTTAGATTAGGTATAATTATTGCTATTATACCTACAATTGTTATTGCTGATTGGAGAATAGCTTTTGCTTCAATTATTACTTTTTATCTTATTCAGCAATTAGATGTTAGAATTTTTTACTACTTAAAAAGAAAATATCAAAATCTTTGGTGGTTAAGAAATAATGCAAGTACTATGATTTCTCAATTTTTTGATACTTCAATATTTTTTATTCTAGCTTTTTCTTTTGTTATGCCTTTTGATGTAATTGTAAAACTAATAATTGGTGATTATATTATAAAGTTAATTTTTGCTCTTTTAGATACTCCTATATTTTATTTAATAGCTATAAAGCTAAAGCATATTACTTTTAGAAAGATTTAACTTGTACAATTTATAGTATTTAAACTCTTTATAAAAGTATTGATATAATAAAATAAATTTTAAATAAAAAGGTAAAATATGAAATTTAGTGGTTCAAATGTGTTAATAACAGGAGCAAGTAGAGGAATAGGTAAAGAAATTGCTAAAACATTAGCAAATTTTGGATTAAAAGTATGGATAAATTATCGAAATGGTATAGATGCGGCCGAGCTTGTAAAAGAAGAAATTGAAAAAAATGGTGGAAGTGCTGCAATAATTAAAGCAGATGTTACAAGTGAAAAAGAATTTAATGAAGCCATTAAAACAATCGTAGATTCAGATGGACAATTTTCGTATTTAGTTAATAATGCAGGAATTACAAAAGATAAATTATCATTAAGAATGAGTATGGAAGATTTTACTAGTGTTCTAAATACAAATTTAACTTCTACTTTTATTGGCTGTAAAGCAGCTTTAAAAGTAATGCGTAAACAAAGATTTGGCTCTATTGTAAATATTTCATCAATTGTAGGAGAAATGGGAAATCCTGGTCAAGTAAATTATGCAGCTTCAAAAGGTGGAGTTAATGCTATGACAAAATCTTTTGCAAAAGAAGCAGCTTCACGAGGTATACGGTATAATGCTGTAACTCCTGGTTTTATACAAACACAAATGACAGATGAATTAAATAGTAATATAAAAGAAGAATATGAAAAAAATATTCCCCTTTTAAGATTTGGACAATCCAGTGAAGTTGCCAATGCAGTTGCTTTTTTATTAAGTGATTATTCTTCATACATTACAGGTGAAATTCTAAAAGTAAATGGTGGATTATATGTATAAAAGATTTTTAAATCTTTTTGTGTTATAATTTCACGACAATTTTAAAAAGGACAAAATATGGCAATGGTAGACGATGTAAAAGAAGTAGTTATTGAGCAGTTAGATTGTAACCCAGCTGAGGTTAAAGAAGATTCTAAGTTTATTGAGGACTTAGGTGCAGATTCTTTGGATGTGGTTGAATTAGTTATGGCATTGGAAGAAAAATTTGATATTGAAATTTCTGATGAAGATGCTGAGGGAATATTAACAGTAAACGATGCTATTAAATACATCGAAAATAATGCATAGATTTGTGTTGTTTTTATAAAAAGTTAGCCAAGCTAACTTTTTATTTATATTGTTGAAATTTTAATATAAAATTTGAATAATATAAATATATATTGGAGAATAAATGAAAAGAGTTGTAATTACTGGATTGGGTACTATTAATGCAATAGGAAACAATGTTGAAGATTCATTTAAAGCTGTAATTGCAGGTGATTGTGGAATTGATAAAATAACATTATTTAATATAGAAGAATTTCCTGTTAAAATAGCAGCAGAAGTAAAAAATTTTGATCCAACAACAGTTATGGATAAAAAAGAAGTAAAAAAAGCTGATAGATTTATTCAATTAGGACTTAAAGCTTCTTATGAAGCCATGAGTGATGCTAACTTAATCACAAATAATAATAGAGTTGATTCTTCAATAGCTGATGATTTTGCTGTTGTTTCAGCTTCTGGAATAGGTGGCTTAGGAACAATTCAAAAAAATTCTGTTGTTTGTGATAAAAGAGGTCCACGAAAAATATCTCCATTTTTCATACCTTCTTCATTGGTAAATATGTTAGGTGGTTTTGTATCAATCGCTCATGGTTTAAAAGGTCCTAGCTTATCTTGTGTAACTGCTTGTGCAGCATCAACTCATGCTTTAGCAGAAGCTGCTAAGCTTATAATGTTAGATACAGCTAGTAAAGTATTGGTAATAGGTGCAGAAAGTGCTATTTGTGAAGCAGGTGTGGGTGGTTTTGCTGCTATGAAAGCATTGTCAACAAATAATGATAATCCTAAAAAATCATCAAGACCTTTTGATACCAATAGAGATGGTTTTGTTATGGGTGAAGGTGCTGGTGCTTTAGTGGTTGAGGATTTAGAAGAAGCAAAAAAAAGAGGTGCAAAAATTTATGCAGAAATCATAGGTTTTGGAGAAAGTAGTGATGCTAATCATATTACTGCTCCTGTTGTTGATGGACCTTTACGAGCTATGAAGGCTGCTTTTAAAATGGCAAAAAAAATAAATGGTAAAACTCCTAAAATTGATTATGTTAATGCACATGGAACATCTACTCCTGTAGGAGATAAAAATGAAACGACAGCTATAAAAGAATTGTTTAATGGTGCAAGCAACTGTCCTCCTATTTCCTCAACTAAAGGACAAATAGGACATTGTTTAGGAGCAGCTGGTGCAATTGAAGCAATATTTACAATAAAAGCACTAAATGAAAATATTCTACCTCCTACTATTAACATAGAAAAACAAGATCCCTTATGTGATTTAGATTATGTAGCTAATACATCAAGAAAAAAAGAATTAAATACAGTTATGAGTAATAATTTTGGTTTTGGTGGAACAAATGGTTCAATTATTTTTACAAAATACAAGGATTAAGATTATAAAGGAACTACTTTGGCAACTTATTTAGATTTTGAAAATAAAATAAAAAAAATAGAAGAAGATATTGCAGGAGCAAAAAATAAATATGATGATCATGCTGTTGAAATTTTAGAAAAAAAACTTCAAAAAGAAGTTGAAAAAACTTATAAAAATTTAAGTGATTATCAAAAGCTTCAGTTAGCTAGACACCCAGATAGACCTTATGCTTTAGACTATATAAAAGAATTATTGACTAATTCTTATGAAATTCATGGGGATAGACATTTTGGAGATGATAGTGCCATTGTTTGTTATTTAGGTTATATTGGTGATGAAAAAGTTATGCTTATTGCTGAACAAAAAGGTAGAGGTACAAAAAATAAACTAAAAAGAAATTTTGGAATGCCAAATCCTGAGGGGTATAGAAAAGCACTAAGAGCAGCTCAAATGGCAGAAAAATTTAATATTCCTATTTTAATGCTAGTAGATACTCCAGGTGCTTACCCTGGCATTGGAGCTGAAGAGAGAAACCAATCAGAAGCTATTGCTAAAAATTTATATGAATTTTCTAATTTAACAACTCCAACTATTTCAATAGTAATCGGTGAGGGTGGTTCTGGAGGAGCTTTAGCTATTTCTATTGCTGATAAATTAGCAATGATGAGATATTCTATTTATGCAGTTATATCACCTGAGGGATGCTCAGCTATTTTATGGAGTGATTCTTCAAAAGCTGAAACAGCTGCAAATGCTTTAAAAATTACATCTGATTCCTTAAAAGAGTTAAAACTTATTGATGATATTATTGATGAACCTTTAATAGGAGCTCACAGGCAAAAAGAAAAAGCTATTCAAGCACTTGGTGAGTATTTTTTAAAGACATTAAAAGAATTAAAAAAACTAACACCAGCTCAAAGATATCAAATGAAATACGAAAAAATTATTAATTTAGGTGAGTATTCGCAAGATTAAAATACTATTATTTTTGTAAATCAAATAAATTAAATTTTTATGTATTCTAAATTATCCAAGTAGCTTTCCTACTTTTTCACCACCTAATATATGGAAATGTAAATGTTCTACTTCTTGCCCTCCATGTTCACCAATGTTTGTGATAAGTCTATAGCCATCTTTATTTAAATTTAATTTTTTTGTTAATTCTTGTATAAAACTAGTCATTTGACCCATAATATTAGCAGGTATTTGTTCAAAAGAGTTAAAATGTTCTTTTGGTATAATTAAAATATGAATTTTTCTTAAAGGGTTTATATCTTCAAAGGCTAAAAATTTATCATTTTCCAGAATGGTTTTATTTAGAATATCACCACTTATAATTTTACAAAAAATACACATTATTTTCCCTTATAGTTTTATTAAAATATTATAACCAAACTCTAATAAATGTTTAAGTATAATCTATTTTTTAAAACATATTTTTATACAAAATACAGGAGAGAAAACAAGTGGATGAGTGGATAGAAAAAATCAATAATACCTGTGATATTGAAACTTTAGAAAATATACGAATAGAGCTTTTAGGTAAAAAAGGGATCTTAACTAATGAATTTTTAAAATTAAAAAATATTCCTAAAGAAGAAAAAAAAGAATTTGCAAAAAAGTTAAATATTCAAAAACATTTAATTACTACAGCACTTGATGAACAAAAAACTTTTTTAGAAAAAGAATTATTAAAGCAAAAACTAAAAAATGAAAAAATAGACGTAACAAAGTTTAATAATTCTTTACAATGTGGTGCATTACATCCAGTAGCAAGTACTATGGATACTGTCATTACATATTTTCAAAATCTTAATTTTTCAGTAGAGGAAGGTCCTTTAGTTGAAGATGATTTTCATAATTTTGAAGCATTAAATTTACCAAAATATCATCCAGCACGTGATATGCAAGATACTTTTTATAATAAAGATTATACTTTATTGAGAACTCATACTTCACCTGTACAAATTAGAACAATGTTAAAGCAAAAACCACCAATTAGAATGATAGCCCCTGGGACTGTTTTTAGAAGAGATTTTGATCTAACTCATACTCCTATGTTTAATCAAATTGAAGGTTTAGTTGTAGATAGTGCTGATAAAATTTCTTTTGCTAATTTAAAACATACATTAGTAGAGTTTTTAGAATATATGTTTGGAGATATTAATATAAGATTTAGACCATCATTTTTTCCTTTTACAGAACCTTCAGCAGAAGTTGATATTTCTTGTGTTTTTTGTAAGAGTAAAGGATGTAGAGTTTGTTCACATACGGGGTGGCTAGAAGTATTAGGCTGTGGAATAGTTGATGAAAATGTATTTAAGTCAATTGGATACGATAATGTTTCAGGTTATGCTTTTGGTTTAGGAATAGAAAGATTTGCAATGCTTAAGCACAATATTGGAGATTTAAGATCTTTATTTGAAAGTGATTTAAGATTACTAGGACAGTTTAGATGATTATTACAAGAACATGGATAAATGACTTTTTAGATATATCAAACATATCAACAAAAAAGTTGTGTAAAATATTTACTAGCATAGGTCTGGAAGTTGATAGTGTAAAAAACATTAAGATTCCAAGTAATGTAGTTGTTGGGAAAGTTATTGAAACTAAAAGACATGAAAATGCAAATAAACTAAATATTTGTATGGTAGATGTTGGCTCTTCTATTATTCAGGTAGTTTGTGGTGCAAAAAATGTTAAAAAAGAACAATATGTTCCTGTAGCTATGATTTCATGTAAACTTGATAAAGACTTGACAATTAAGAAGGCTATTTTAAGAGGAATTGAATCAAATGGAATGATTTGCTCTTCTAGTGAATTAGGACTTTCTGTTTTAAATGATGGTATTTTGGAACTTGATTCTTCTATTGGAGAGTTGATTCTTGGAAAAGAATTAAAAGAATACCCTTTATTAAATGATGAAATAATAGAATTAGAATTAACTGCTAATAGAGGAGACTGTTTAAGTATTAACGGAATAGCAAGGGAATTAAGTGCTTATTTTAATATTGCACTTAATGAACTTGATACTTTTATTTCTTATTCAAAATCTGCGATAGGACAGGTGTTAGAAATTGACTGTGATAGTAAAGTTGAAGCTTCTTTAGTTTTTAGTGCTATTAATTTGAAAAATTTTAAACTACCATTATTACAAAAATTAAGACTTGGTATTATTTCTAAATTTACAACAAATGATATTCAAAATGCTTTATTTTATACTACACATTGTAATGGAGTTGTTTTTAATGCTTATTGTAAAAACGATACAAAAATAAATAAAAATAAATTATCTGTTTTAAATATAAAAAAAGACAAACAAAATTTTGATGTAGTTTATAGTAAGGAATTATTAAGTACTATTTGTGTTGAACATAAAGATATAACTTTAAATGATTATGAATATATAATTGAAAGTTCATATATAAATCCAGAAGTTTTATCAAAAAGAGTTTTTGAAACAAAAAAAACAACAGGTGATATTTATTATAAAAGCTCCAGAGGAAGTGAGCCAAATATTCAAGAAGGTATGAATTTTCTTGCAATATTACTTTCAAAGTTTGGTGTAAAGTTCTATAATGGATTTAGAGTTTTTACAGAAGATAAGGAACGTACAAATATTGATGTGAATATTGATAAAATAAATGCAATAATTGGACAAAAGATTTCAAAAATGAAAATAGAAAAAATTTTAAGTGCTTTAAAATTTGACGTAAAGGACACAGTTCACAATATACTATCCGTAAAAGTACCTTTATATAGACATGATATCAAAAATATTGCAGATATAACTGAAGAAATAGTAAGAATAATAGGTATTGATAATATCAAAGCAAAACCATTAGAAAGGCGGTCATAACCTTTGTCATAAGGATCATTGAACTGTCCTATGGTATTGTTATCATCCTGAAGTCTTATCCAATGC
>JADGEG010000069.1 GCA_016744485.1 Arcobacter sp.
GAGATTAGTATTGTCGAAAGTGTTAGTAAAATAAATAAATATCTCATATTTTTTCCCTAAAATATATTATACCAAGAAACCTTCCAGCATTTTTAAACCATCATCACAAGTAAGCAGTTTTTCAATTGCACGTTCAGGATGAGGCATAAGTGCAAATACATTTCTGTTTTTATTACAAATTCCAGCGATATTTGATACAGAACCATTTATATTAGTTTCAAAACCATTGTCATCACAATATTTTAATAAAATCTGATTATTATATTCTAGTTCTTTTAATCCATTTTCATCTATGAAGTAATTTCCATCATGATGAGCTAAAGGAATATTTAAAATATCATTTACATTTAGCTTTTGTAAAAAAGCATTCTTATTATTTATTACTTTTAATTTATTAAATTTTGAAATAAAATGAAGATTATTATTTCTCTTCATTGCTCCAGGGAGTAATGAGGCTTCTAGTAAAATTTGAAAACCATTACAAATACCTAATACTTTACCACCATTATTTGCATATTCTTGAACTGCTTGTATAATAGGTGCGAATCTAGCAATTGCCCCTGCTCTTAAATAATCACCATAAGAAAAACCACCAGGTATAACTATAAGATCAGTATTTTTTGGTATTGTTGTTTCTTTATGCCAAATAATACTAACATTTGCTCTTAATTTTTCAAAAGCATACTTAGTATCATATTCACAATTAGTTCCAGGAAATTGTAATATACTTACATTCATAATTTAAACTACAATTTCAATTGCATAATCTTCAATAACTGTATTAGCTAGAAGCTTTTCACACATTTTTACTGTTTCTTTTTTTGCTTCTTCTTTAGAAGTAATATTTAATTCAATAATAATTTGTTTAGCAATTCTTACATCCTTTACAGTATTTTTAAATCCCAAGGTATCTAAAGCATGATGAGTGGCTTTTCCTTGGTCATCTAATACACCTTTTTTTAGCCCAATATTTATAATTGCTTTCAAATTAATTTCCTTTCGATAAAATTCTATTTAATACATTTTCATAGGCAACTTTTACACCACCTTTACCTTGTCTAAATCTATCTTTATCTAAAGATTCACCAGATTCAATATCCCAAAACCTACAATTATCTGGACTTAATTCATCAATTAAAATTATATTACCATTTAAATCTCTTCCAAATTCTAATTTAAAATCAACCAGTTTTAAATCTTTTTTAAAAAAATATGGTTTTAAAATATTGTTTATTTTTCTAGCCATTCTTCTTAATTCATCTAATTCATCTTGATTATGAACTAAATTTAAAATCAAACAATGTTGATCATTTAATTTAGGATCACCTAAGTCATCATCCTTATAGTCAAATTCAACTAAAGTAAAAGGTAAAACTGTTCCATCTTTTATATTAAGTGTTCTTGTTAAAGAACCAGTTGCTATATTTCGTACGATTACTTCTATTAAAATAACCTCACAAGCTTTATGCAACATATTATTATCATCTAAGTTTTTTACAAAATGAGTAGGAATACCTTTGTCATTTAATAATTTAAATAATTCTGTTGATATCTTATTATTTAAAGCACCTTTTCCATCTTCACTTGACTTTTTAGCACCATTAAATGCAGTTAGATCATCTTTAAACTCAGATATTAGAAGATTTTTATCTTGTGTTTTCCATATTTTTTTTGCTTTACCTTCATATAAAAGTTCTGTTTTTTCCATTATTTACCTTTGTTATTAATTATAATTAAACTTTGCAAAATACCAATTGCTGTGTTTAGTTGATTATCCTGTAAAATTTCTTTTTTTGAAATATTTTTTTTACTTTTTGGTATTATTTTTGATTTTTTTATTCCGTTATCTTTATCTAGTTCAACTTTTAGATGTTTTTTTAAATCTGCTTCTTTTATTTTGAATTCTGAATTTATTTCACTTATAACTTTTCCTGAATATACGATAACATCAGGAATTATTCCTTTTGCTTGTATGGTTCTTCCACTAGGTAAATAATATTTTGCAATAGTTATTTTAATACTTTCACTTTTATCTTTTGTAATAGGTAAAACAGCTTGAACTGATCCTTTTCCAAATGTTTGTTCACCAATTAAAATAGCTCTTTTATGATCTTGTAAAGCTCCACTTACAATTTCAGATGCTGATGCTGATCCTGTATTTATTAAAACAACAATAGGAACATGTGTAATAGTATTTATTTTTTTTGCATAAAATTTTTCTTCTTTTAATACATCTCTGCCTTTTTGGGAGACTATTACACCTTTATCAATAAAAAGATCACTAACTCCAATAGCTTGAGATAATAAACCACCAGGGTTATTTCTTAAATCTAAAATCAATCCACTTATATTTGATCTATTTTTTATTTCTTTTTTTAAGCTTCTAACGACTTTATTATCGAAACTAGAAATTCTTAAATAAAGTAAATTAGTATCTTCAATTTTTTTTGCAAAAACTGATTTAATCTTAATTATATCTCGAACAATTTTTATTTTTAAAGGATTTACCTCTCCTTTTCTAATAATTGTCAATATAAGTGAAGTCTTAGGTTTACCTCTCATTAAACTAACAGCTTCGTCTAAAGTCATATTTAATGTTGAAAAATCATTAATTTTTAAAATTATATCACTAGCTTTGACACCAGCATGAAAAGCAGGAGTGTCATCTATTGGTGAGATAATAGTTAAAGCTCCTTTTCGTAAACCTATTGTAATACCAAGGCCTCCAAACTCTCCAGTAGTTTGAATTTTCATTTCTTTAGAAGATTTTTTATCTAAAAAAGAAGAATGAGCATCTAGCTCTTGCATTAAACCTTTTAATGTTTTATTAACTATTTCATCAAGTTTTATATCATCTACATAGTATTTTTCCACAGTTCCAATTACTTGTGTTAATTTTGATAAAGATTCAAACCTTGTAGGTGTTTTTTTCTTAGCATCTTTTGCAAAACTTATTTGTACTAATATCATAGATATAAATATTATTATTGATAAAGTTTTATTCATAACATTATCCTTATTCAAAATTAATTTTAAAAAAAAGTATTATATTCAATTTTGTATAAAAGTAAGATTTTATGATTTTTTTTGTATGATTAACTTTAATTTTTTTGAAGGTATGTTCATGAGTATAAAAGATAATATTAATTTAGTAAAAGATGAGTTAAATAGTGAAGAAAAGTTTCTTGAAAATTTTATAAAATTAGAAAGATTTTATAAAAAATATAAAATGGTCATTTTAAGTGTTATAGGACTTGTTTTTATTTCCATAATTTTATATTTTAGTATTAGTTATATAAAAGAAGACAATAACACTAAAGCAAATATAGCTTTTAATAAACTTATGAAATCTCCAAAAGATTTAGAATCTATTAAGATATTGAAAGAAAAAAATCAAAAATTATATCAAATATTTCAATATTTAAATGCCAAAGAAAAAAATAAAGATTTTGATATTACTTTAAAATATTTAAAAGAATTATCATCTTATAAAAAAGCATTAAACTTACAAGACATTAATGCATTAAGTCAAATATCTATGAAAAGTAATTTTTTATTAAAAGAATTTGCAATATTCAATAAAGCATTAATCCTAACAGAGCAAAAAAAATTCAATGATGCAAAATTAGCTTTAAAACTAATTCCTAAAACATCAAAAGTTAATGATTTAGCAAAAATGTTAAATCATTATTTATTAAGTAAATAAGGCTAAAAAATGAAAACTTTTAATTATATATTTATGTGTTCGACTTTACTTTTGTTCACAGCTTGTTCAACAAAAAAATACTTTGAAGCAGATAATTCATTAAATAATCTAAGTGTAATAAAAAATAATTTAAATTCAAACATAGTTTCTATAAATAAAGATGGTGCTACTTTGAGAGATAGAAGTGTTATTACAAAAAATGGTTTGTCTACAATAAAATTAAAAGATGGCTTTAAATTTTTAAATATTAATGAAAATATTATTATTTCATCTAATTATAAAGATAAAATTATGATTAATGATAAAATTATTAAAGTTAATGGTGTCGTAATTGCAGCAAGTCTTAAATCTAATTTGTTAGCATTATTATTTTCAAATAATTCTATTGAACTTTATGATTTAGAAAAAAATAAAACTGTAATCAAAGAATATTTTACCCATTCTTATGTAAATGATACTAGAATTGCAAATCCATATTTTATGGATAAAATTATTTTATTTCCAACCCTAGATGGTAGGATTATTATACTATCAGCAAGTAGTAAAAAAATTATTAAAAATATTGTTGTTGATGTTAATGGTCAATTTAATAATATAATATTCTTAGATGTAATTAAAGATACTTTAGTAGCTGCAACATCAAATAAAATTATAACAGTTGGAGATGGTTTACTAAATCTTAAAACTTATCATATAAGAGATATTATTACAAAAGATGATAATATTTATTTAGCAAGTATTGATGGTCAAATCATAAAAACTGATATTTCATTAAATATTATTAGTAGAAAAAAATATAAATTTGCAAAATTTTATGCTTTAGCATTTGGAACTTCTTTATATGCTTTAGAATCTCAAGGTTATTTAATAAATATCTCAAATGACTTTAAAAAAGATAAAATTTATGATTTTTCTTTTGATAATTCTAAAAAAGTTATTTCTATTGGAAATAAAATATATTATAATAATCACTATCTTACTTTGCCATAAAAAACTTTGTATTCTTTGTGTAAATCCTTTGAATATTTATAAATATTTAAGCTAAATTTATTAAATATTACTTATTGAAGCTCGATGTGTTATGCTGTTGCCTTTTTTAATATATCATGCTCTTCTTTTTCTATCTTTAATTCACACCTAAGATGCTTATTTTCTTCATTTGAAGATAACAATTTTAATGGTCTTGTTGGTATATTATGAGCTTTTTTATATCTTGTAACCCAATTATATATTATTTAATCTCTTATAGATTAGCACTCCATTATACCTTTTTAGTGGTTTAAAGATAATTTGTTTTAGTATAATATTTTATATAAATTGAGATTGGATTCTTTTATAAAATATTTGGAACAAGAACGAGTGAGCTCTACGAATATTTAAGCCTAAATTATCTTTATTGTAGTGGTTATTTAAAATAAGTAAGTAAACTATATTTGATGAAGGTAACTTGTTTTTAAACTTAAGCATTATATAAGGAGTATTAAAAGATGAGATTTTTACTTAATTTTTTAATTTTTGTATTTGTTTGCATTCTTCTGCTAAATAAAATATTTTTAGATACTCAAACAAATACTTACAGAAATAAAGAAGAAGTAATTAATAACAATGCTATTAAACAAGGTTGGATTCCTTCTATAATCCCAGATTCAGCATATAACATTAAAGAAGAACATAATTTAGATACAAATATTTTCAAAGGAAGTTTTAAATACGATGAAAAAGATGAAAATAACTTTTTAAAAAAACTCACAAAGCTAAATGAGGAACTAACTTGGGAATATTTTATATTTATAATTGATATAAAAAAAATAAAGTTGAGTTTAGTAACATAGTAAAATATAATAAAAATAAGGAGATTGTTAATTCACCTAAATTATAAAATCATAGCTATAAGATGACCATTAAAAGAAAAAGTTTTTTTCTTTAATCAAGTTGATAAATTAATGCTTTTTCATCACATATAGGAAAATGTTTACATCTAATACAATCAGCCCATATCTTATGTTCAGGAATATTTTCTTTTTTTATGAGTTTAAAGTCTAAGCTTTTAAAAAAACCTTCTTCATATGTTAGAGCTAATAATTGTTTTAATTGATATTCTCTAGCTTCTTTAATGCAAGCTTTTACTAATTCTTTACCAAGTTTTAAACCTCTATGTTTTTTTGATACTATGAGGCTTCTAACTTCTGCTAAATTTTTTGAATATATATTAAGTGCAACAAAACCAGCAAGTTTATCATTAACTTTTACAATAATATATGATCTAATTGTATTTGCCATTTCATCACTAGTTCTTAAAAGAATATTTCCATTTAAAACATCTTCTTTAACTAATTCTTGCATTTCATTTATATTAGTAATATTTGGTTTAGAAAAAACAATGTTCATTTAAATACCAAATAAATATTTCGTAATTTTATTTTTTAAAGAATCAATACCTTTTTTATTTAAATTAGAAATAAAAATACCATCTGGATTTTTTCTTTTTAATTTTGCTAAATCGTTTTGTTTTAATTTATCTATTTTTGTAAAAGCATTTATAATAATTTGATCATTATTTTTAGAGATTTTTAAAAATTCATCAACATTTTTATCTATGGCTAAATTTTCATGTCTTGCATCAATTAAATGTACAAATATTTGCAAACAAGGTCTTAGTTCTAAGTAAGATGTTAAGTTTTTATTCCATTCTTGTTTGATACTTTTGGATACTCTTGCATAACCAAAACCTGGTAAATCAACAAATCTTGCATGAAAATATCGTTTTTCTTCATTTTTTTCTTCTTTAAATGTAATGTCAAAATAATTAATTAATTGTGTTTTTCCTGGAGTTGAAGAAGACTTTGCTAGTTTTTTTTGCTTTGTTAAAGTATTTAACAAAGAAGATTTACCTACGTTACTTCTACCTAAAAATGCAATTTCTGCACAATTAGGACTTGGAGAATCTGCTATACTTTTAGCTGAAGTTAAAAATGTAGCTTGTGTTATTTTCATCTATTCTTTATTTCCATTTTCAATATTTAGAATAAATCTTATGGGTTTTTTATCATTTCCTTTAACTTTTGCTATTGAGGTTAGTTTATTAATTGATATTATATCTCCATATACTTCTCTAGCTTCTGTAGTTTCTTCTAAATAAGCATTTCCTGTTATAATGTATTGACCACTTGCTAAGTTATATTTTAGATTATTACCCCTACCCTTATATAGTTTATTTTTTGATAGTATCTCAAATTTTACATTACCTAAAGCAATATATTCAAAAAATTTCTTTTTTTTACTTATGGAATCTATTTTACTGTAAATTTTTAATTTATCAGAACTTAGCTTATCCCTTGACATTTTTAATTTCACATTACCTTTAAAAATTGTAATATTTTTTACATCATTAGCTTCAAAACTATTTGCATCAATAATTAATTTTTGTGTTTGTGCAAATAATAAAGAAGAATATAAAAATAATCCAATTATATATTTAATCATTGTATTCCTTTTTTCTCTTGATGGTCAATTTCAAAATGAGTACTTTTTGCTCTCATATAATTTTGTTCTAAATTTAAAAAAAAACTATTTCCCTTTAAATAATTCTCATAATAATAAGCCTTAAAAGAAGTAGAATTGTGTGCTATATTAGTTTTCATATTATATAATAATTCATTAGTATTAAGTGTGATATAAGCATCTCTTTTTAAAACTACATTTTTGTTAAATTTAAACTGATTTTCTTTTTTTTCAATAAAATCAGCACTCAAATAATCAAAGATCTTTTTATCCTTACTCTTTTTTTGTATAGTCACAATACCATTATACATTAAATCTTTTGTTTTATATCTTTCAACTTTTTTAGATACTATAAATCTATTTATGCCATTAATATCTAATGTATACATAATAGAGTCATAAAAAGTGACTAAGGCAATATCATCTGTTAAGGCTTGTTTGTTTTTTGTATGAATTGGTGACATATAAGCAATGATTGAAAAGAACATAAATAAAAAAATAAAAATCTTTATAACCATGCTTTTAAAAAATCCTCTTCAATATCATCATATTTTACAATATACTCTATCATTTCTCTAACAGCACCACTTCCCCCACTATTTTTACATACTACATTAACAATTTTTTTAATATAAGACGAAGCATTTTGTGGACTAAAAGAAAGTCCTACTTTTTTTAACATTTTATAATCATTTAAATCATCACCAATAGCTGCAATCTCATTCCACGATAAATTTTCTTTTTCAAGTATATTTTGCAATATTTGATCTTTTTTGTGAATACCTTGGTATACATATTCAATAGATAAATCTTTTGCTCTTTTTTCTACAATTAAAGATTTTCTTCCTGTAATAATAGCCACTTTTTTATTAAGTTTTTTTGTCCATGTTGCTATTGCTAAACCATCACTTACATCAAAAGATTTTAACTCTTCTCCTGAATTTGAATATGTTATTTTACCATCAGTTAAAGTACCATCTACATCAAGTACTAATAACTTAATCATAAGACACCTTTTGTACTTGGTATTCCTAATATTTCATTTTTTTTTAAAGCTCTTCTAAGAGCAACGGCAAATGCTTTAAATGAAGCTTCAATAATATGATGTTTATTTCTTCCTCTATCTTGTATTATATGACAAGTCAAACCAGCATTCATAATAAGTGCATAAAAAAACTCTTCAACTAATTGAGTGTCAAATTCTCCTACATTTCCCATAACATTAAGATCATAAACTAAATATGGTCTATTAGATAAATCTAATGAGCAACTAACTGATGCTTCATCCATAACTATACTTGTATTTGAGTATCTTTCTACATTTTGAATTGGAAAAATTTCTTTTTTTAATGCTTGACCTAAAACAATTCCACAGTCTTCAATACTATGATGAGCATCAACAAATAAATCACCTTCACATTTTAAATCTATATAAATGCAAGAATGTTTAGCAAATGCTTCTAGCATATGGTCAAAAAAACCAATACCTGTATCTATATTCGAAATTTTGTTATCATTAATATTTATACTGCAAGTAATATTAGTTTCTTTTGTTTTTCTATTTAATTGTGTCATTTTATTCCTACTTTTTGATTACTCTAGCAGAATCTAAACCATACATTTGTTTAAATCTATTTGCTTCTTGTTTTGTTTTAAAATCAATAATTAAAACTTTATTTATTACTTTTGCATTATTATACAATTTTTTAATAACAACAGTGTATTTATTATCAAAAATCATATCTAACTTTTTTTTAGTACTTTTAGCACCTTTATGATTTTTAAAAGCTCCAACTTGAATATTATATTTTTGCTCATTTTGAATATTATCTTGTTTAGTAACGTTTGTATTAAAATGTGAACTAGTATTTAGTATAGTAACTCTAACATTTGCTGTACCTTTGTTTAGCATACCTATTTGTCTTGCAGCTTTATTTGATAAATCAATAATTCTACCATCAATAAAAGGACCTCTGTCATTAATTCTAACTATTGTTGATTTTCCATTATCTGTATTGTCTACTTTTACAATAGTATTCATAGGTAAAGTTTTATGTGCAGCAGTACTAGCATACATATTATATACTTCACCATTGGAAGTTAACTTTGAATGAAAGTTTGGACCATACCAAGATGCAATACCTACTTGTACTTGTCCTACTTCTACTAATCTTGGATGATACCTAATTCCTCTTATATTATAAGACCTCATAGTTGCCCTATGCATTGCTTTAGAGTTTTTAATTATTTCACCTGAGTTTTTAGTATATAAATTATTATTTTTATTAGGAATAATAAAATATTTATCTGTACTTTTTTTAAAATAAGGTTCTTTGTAAAACTTAGTGTTTTTTTGTGAACAACCAGATAACAGT
>JADGEG010000240.1 GCA_016744485.1 Arcobacter sp.
ATCTAAATATGTCCCAGAGCTTGTCCAAATATGTCGACCACTTGGAGATTTGTATAGTTCGCAAGCCTCAAATTCAAAGCTTTGTTTTACAGGAAAATACATAAGATACTATTTCTTTTGAACCTGTATACAATGGAAAGTCACCACTATTATTTTTATAATAGTTCTAACATCTTCTTTTGCTTTTATAATTATAAGCAATACTTTTGATGAGTTTCAAGAAAAAATTAAACTTCTTGAAAATAACTATACTAAAAAACAAAAAGACTTAATAAAACTAGATATTCAAAAAACTATACAATTCATTGACAACTATAATATAAAATATAAAAATATAAAATCACAAAAAGACATACAAAAGTATATTTTACATTCTTTTAAGCTTATGAAAAATAAAAACAATATTAATACACCTATTTATATATATAACTTTAATTCAAAATTAATATATTCTGCTAAATTTACTGCAAATAAAGAGAATATTTTTTATAAATTTCAAGATATTAGTACTAAAATAATCATAAATAAATTAATTGATATTTCACAAAATAAAAATGGAGGTTTTGTAAAGTATCATTGGAATAAAAATAAAAAAAACATAAAAAAAACATCTTATGCTTTATCATATGATTTGTGGGAATGGACAATTATTGCAGATGTGTATTTAGAGGATATGAAAAAGCTTTTAAAAATAAAAGAAAATGAATATGATGAAAAAATATCTAATTATATATTACAAATTTTATCTCTTAGCATTATGCTCATTCTTTATTCTTTATTTTTATATAGAAATATAACAACACTAATAGTTAGTGATGTTAAGGCAATAGGAAACTATTTTAAAGAATATCAAAAAACTGGAAGTCATAATAGTTTTAATAAAATTAAATTTGGTGAATTCAAAGTTGTAGCAAATTTTGGTAAAGATATGTTTATAAATATAAAAGATAAAAATAATATTCTTCAAAATTTAAATAAACATTTAGAAGATAAAGTTAATGAAAAAACACAAGAATTAACTAGTTTGATCGATTCTCAAAAACAATTTTTAAAAAACTCTGTTCATGAAATCAATACGCCTTTATCTATAATACAAACTAATATTGATTTATTAAGAAGACATATTCCAAATAATAAATATGTAACTAATATTGAAAATGGTTCGAAAATAATTCAAAATATTTATGATTCTTTATCATTTTTAATAAAAAAAGATAAAGTTATTTATTTAAAAGAGTATATTAATTTTTCGTCTTATTTAAAAACAAGAATAGATTTTTTTCAAGAAATTGCAAAAGCAAATTTATTAAATTTAAAATTTAACATAAACGAAGATATTTATATTAAATTTAATATTATACAACTACAAAGAATCATTGATAATAACCTTTCTAATGCAATAAAGTATTCTAATGCTAAATCAACTATTTATATTCATCTTAATTATTACAAAAAAGATAGAGTTGAATTTTATGTAAAAACAAATTCTAGTAAAATTGAATCAAAAGAAGAAATATTTAATGGTTACTATAGAGAGAATAGTTCACGTGGAGGTTTTGGTTTAGGTTTAAAAATAGTTAAAGATATTTGTGATGAAAATTTTGTTAGAATAACTTTATATTCTACTAAAAAAGAAACAAAATTTATCTATAGGTTTAAAATTAATGAAGATACTATTACTTGAAGACGAAGTTATGTTAAATAATGCAATTTCAGAATACCTAAGAGATGTAGGTCATATGTTAGAAAGTTTTACAGATGGTCTAGATGTATTAAACAATATTGATTCTTCATTTGATTTATTAATTCTTGATATTAATGTACCTAATAAAAATGGTTTTGAGATAATTGAAGAGCTAAATAGTAGAAAATTTTTTGTACCTATCATTTATATTAGTGCATTAGTTGATATTGAAGATATAACAAAAGCCTATAAATTAGGTTGTAGAGAATATATTAAAAAACCTTTTCATTTAGAGGAACTTGGAATAAAAATTAATCAAATTTTAAAAAAAGATCAGTCAAGTACATCTCATATAAGATTTTCAGAAAATTATTCGTATTCAAAAGAAAAACAAACTTTATATTTTAACCTAGAACCTCAAACTTTAACAAAAAAACAGTTAGAAATTATTCATATTTTAGCACTTAATATTAATATGATAGTTGATTTTGAAAGTTTCCGTATAGATATTTGGAATAGTGAAAATTTAGAAAAAATAGGCACTATACAAAATATAAATAGCGGTGGTGGCTGTGATATTCATCAAAATAATCGTTATTT
>JADGEG010000241.1 GCA_016744485.1 Arcobacter sp.
ATATATAAGAAGTTAAATAATTTACTATTTAAAATCATTTTTTTATAAAGTTATATTTTTCAATTTCTTTTAGTGTCATCGTATGCATATTATCATCAAAAGCTACATTTATTGTAAAAAAATAGAACTCATATCCTTTTTCAAATCCTAACATAGTAGAGAAATATAATATTTGGTCATGATGTGCTTTATCATTTTTAGCATAATCTTTAGCTTGGATTTCTTTACCATCTTCATTACTACTCCAACTATGAACTCCTAACTTTGAACCATCTTCTATATTTCTTAAGACACCAGCAGTAAACAAATCAACTCCACCAGAAGCTATATCTGTATCATCACCTGCAACTGTTTGTAAAACTTTTGTATTAAGTCCATGTTTTCTTAATAATAAGCCAGTTTGTGTAGTAAGTTGAGAAAGAGATCCATCTATATTTTTAAGCCTTATTTCTTTAATATTTGGATAGTTTGTTGTAATATCAAGTATAGAATTAAAATCTTTTATACCTAAGTCACCATTTTGAATAATTGCATAATTATCTGTATCATTATAAATAATTTCAACATTTCCATAAGAAAATAAATCCATTGAAAATTCAACCATTAATTCACTAGAATTACACTTGGCTATATTGTCTGCAATATTAACACCTTCGCAAGTAAAAATATTATCATTAGAATCTGTAAAATTTATTTTAACACTTTCTTCATTGTCTTCACTTAGTAAAATTTCTAACTTATTATCATCTTTATCATAGATAACTTGACTTTCACTTAATGTTGAATAATCTTTTAAGGTATATTTTATTTCTTGATTATTTATTGTTACAATAGTATCGGGTATGGATATTTTTGTATTCAAATCAACAAAACTATATGTTCTGTCTATTAACTTTGAAGATATATTATCTATATTTGCTGAACCTGCATTGTTCTCAATAATATTTTTATAATATTCTTTAGAATATGGTAGAATTTTTTTCTCTTTTTCTGTATCACAAGAAACAAACAATAAACTGATAAACAAACAATAAAATACAACAATTTTTTTCATAAAAAGCCTTTTGTGTATATAAGCAATTATAATGTATAATAACTTAATAATATATAAATTAGATAAAAATATGACTCTTTTTTATTTTAAGGAAATGATGCAGTAATATTATTAAAGCATAATTTTAATATACTACCATTTCATATTATACTTGTAAATGACTTCTTCTTTAAAGTACTTTTAATATCTCAAAATAAATATTAATACATTTGATAGTAAACAATCATAATAAAAGGAGTAAGTTTATGCTTAAATCTACTTATATTTTAAAAAACACTATAACCTATTAAGTTTAATGAACATTTAATAAATAATCAACAACTTTTTTATTAAAAGTATCATTTTTTTTATCTTTTTTATATGCAATATATAGTTTTCTACTCATTTTTTGATTTGTTAATCTTGACTCAAATAGTGCTTTTGATTTTAATAAAGAATCAATTGCGTTTCTTGAAACAACAGAAACTGTTTGAGTTTCATCTTTGTTAGCATGTAATACTGTTTGAACAATGGTTGTAGCAGATGTTACTTCACTTGTAACATCAAAAGTTTCACAATCTGGATAATTTGCTTTTTCTAAAGATTCTTTAAAAATCTTTCTTGTATTTGAATCTGGGTTTCTACATATCCATTTATATGATAATAAATCTTGAGCATTAACCTTTAAAGGAAGTTCTTGATTAGAAAAAATAACTATTTCATCTTCCATCCATTCCTTATATATTATTTCTTCATGTGCTATATAATTCTGAACTAAAGCCATATCAATTTTGTTATTTAATAAATCCTCAATTGCTTTATGTGATACTGAAACATTTATTGATATATCATTATTCATATTTTGTTTAAAGTTATTTAAAAATTTTGGAAGTATATAATTTCCTATTATAAACGAAGCACCAATTATATATGTAAGATCTTTATTTTTAATTTTATTCAATTCTACTTCACAAGAATTAACACATCGTTCAATTTTTTGTGCAATTAAATAAATCATTTGACCTTCTTTGGTAAGATTAATGCCATTTTTCTTTCTATCAACTAGTTTAAGATCAAAATATTGCTCAATAAATTTCATTTGTTGAGTAACAGCTGGTTGTGAAATTTTAAGTTTTGTTGATGCTTTTGAAAAAGATTTTTCTCTTACAACTGTTAAAAATGTCTTTAGTTTTGCAAAGTCTGTAAGCATTAATGCTACCTTTAATAATAATATTATTA
>JADGEG010000070.1 GCA_016744485.1 Arcobacter sp.
GTACTTTAGAAAATGAAAAACAAACAAATATACAAGCTATAATCACACTTGAAAATGAGTTTAAAGCAAAAGAAGAAAGACTTCATAATGAATTTCAAATCAAAGAATCTAATTTTACTGAAAAACTAGATTTATTAGAACATTCACAAGAAAAAAGAAAAATAGAATTTGAAAACCTTGCAAATAAACTTTTTGAAGAACATAATAAAAAGTCAAATATTAATTTAAATCAAGTACTAAATCCTTTTAAAGAAAAAATTGAAGACTTTAGCAAAAGAGTAAATGATATTTATACAGAAGAAACCAAACAAAGAGTTTCTTTAACAAGCCAAATTGAAAATTTAAAAAATCTAAATTATAAGATATCAGAAGATGCTATAAATTTAACAAAAGCATTAAAAGGTGAGAATAAAATACAAGGCGATTGGGGAGAGATGATATTATCTTCCATATTGGAACAAACAGGATTAAGTGAAGGAAAAGAGTATTCTACACAAGGTTCTTATACCAATGAAGAAGGAAAAAGATTAAGACCTGATGTAGTAGTTCATCTTCCATCAAATAAAGATATAATAATTGATTCAAAAGTTTCACTTAATTCTTATTTAGATTATATGCAAAATGATGATGTTATAAAAAAAGACACCTATCTTAAGAATTTAAATAAGTCTCTTATAACTCATATAAAAGGCTTAAGTGTAAAGAAATATGAAGATATAAAAGACCTTAGAACATTAGATTTTGTTTTAATGTTTATTCCAATTGAACAAGCTTTTTTACTAGCAACTTCAAAAAATCAAAATTTATTTAAAATGGCATTTGAGCATAATATTGTTTTAGTATCTTCTTCAACTCTATTTGTTACTTTGCGTACTATTGAAAATATCTGGCGATATGAACATCAAAATGAAAATGCCTTACTTATTTCAAAAAAAGCAGGTGATTTATATGATAAATTCGCTTTATTTTTAAAAGATATTGAATTAATAGGAACACATATTACACGAACACAAAAATCATACGATGATGCTATGAATAAATTAAGTACAGGAAAAGGTAACTTAATTAGAAGAAGTGAAGAATTTATACAATTAGGCATCAAAGCAAATAAAAAAATTGATAGCTTAAAATACTTAGAAAAATAAATAATATAGGAAAATTAAATGTTTGAAAAATCACTAAATGCTTACAGCCATGCAAAAAAAGTAATTCCAGCAGGAGTTAACTCACCCGTTCGTGCTTTTAAAGGTCTTAAAGGAACTCCACCTTTTATACAAAAAGGAAAAGGTGCTTATTTATTTGATATTGATGGGAATAAATACTTAGATTTTGTACAAAGCTGGGGACCTCTAATATTTGGTCATTGTAATAAAGATATAGAAGAAGAAGTCATAAAAACAGTAAAACTAGGTTTGTCTTTTGGAGCTCCTACCTTACTTGAAACACAATTAGCAAATGAAATTATAAGTATGTATGATTATATTGATAAACTTAGATTTGTAAGCTCTGGTACTGAAGCTGTAATGTCAGCTATTAGATTGGCAAGGGGAGTTACAAATAAAAATGATATTGTTAAATTTGAGGGTTGTTATCACGGGCATAGTGATTCTTTATTAGTAAAAGCAGGTTCTGGCTTAGCCACTTTTGGAAGCCCAAGTTCAGCAGGAGTTCCAAGTGACTTAATTAAACATACACTGTTATGTGAATATAACAATATAAAAAATCTTAAGCAGTGTTTTGAAGACTCACACGATATTGCTTGTATTATTATTGAACCCATTGCTGGAAATATGGGATTAATACCTGCATCACATGAGTTTTTAAAAGCTTGTAGAGAGTTATGTGATAAGAATAATGCTTTATTAATTTTTGATGAAGTTATGTCAGGGTTTAGAGCATCTTTAAGAGGAGCTTCTGGAATAATAGATGTAAAAGCAGATATTATTACTTTTGGTAAAGTAATAGGTGCAGGAATGCCCGTTGGTGCTTTTGCTAGTTCATCTAAAATTATGAATCATTTATCACCTGATGGTTCTGTTTATCAAGCAGGTACTTTAAGTGGAAACCCAGTTGCCATGAGTGCTGGTTTGGCTTCTTTAAAAAAATTAAAAAGTATAGATAATATTTATGAAAACTTAAATCAAAAAGCTTTAAGATTAGTTAATGGTTTGAAAAAAGTAGCAAACAAGTACAATATTTCTTTACAAATAAATACAAGAGGTTCTATGTTTGGATTTTTCTTTTGTAAGCAAGAGCCTAAAAATTTTAAAGATGTGGGTCTTTGTGATTTTGAAGCTTTTGCAATTTTTCATCATGAGATGCTAAAAAAAGGTTATTATTTTGCTTGTTCTCAATATGAAGCTGGATTTATTTCAAGCGTTATTACAAATGATATGATTGATAATTGTATTAAAGATGCTTCTTTAGTTATGCTTCAAATACAAGGAATGCAAAATGCCAAATAAGGACGATAACATAGAAGATATATCAAAATACAAAGATATAAATAAAGAAAAAAAAGATATGCCAAAACATAAAGATAAATTACTTGCTTTAGATAACTTATCTTTAGGTATTTCAATGGTAGCATCTGTTGCTATAGGATTTGCTATTGGATATGGATTAAAAGAATTAACGGGATATTCATGGACTTTATGGCTTGGTCTTTTTTGGGGTATTAGTGCAGCTATATTAAATATATATAAAGCATATAAAAGAGGTCAAAAAGAATTTGAAGGTTTAGAAAACGATCCAAGGTATTCACATAGGGCAAAATATGGTGATACTACAATAGATGAATAAAACAAAACTTATTAACTTTATAAAAATATTTTTATTAGTAGATATACTTGTTGTTTTTTATTCTGTCGTTTTTGAAAATAATTTATTTTTATTAAATACTCAAGTTGCTTTTATCTCATCACTTTTTATTACTAGTGCTTCTTATTTATCTTATAAAAGAACTGTACAAAAACGATTAATGAATATATACCCCAAAGATAAGCAAACAAATAAAGATTTAGATGATACTGATGACATAGATGACCCATACTCACTTTATTCTAAAGATACACAAAGTAATTCTAAAGAAGAACTAAGCCCTGAAATGATTTCAAAAATACTAAAAGAAGAAAAAAAACACATCAAACAAAATACTTTTAAAAATATAAAGCTAATAAGTAGCTCTTTTGTATCAATATATAGACTAGCAGCTTATGCCTTTTTAATTCTTGGATTTTTCTCTCTTAGTAACAATCATATTTTTTTAAGTACTGCTTTTATTATAGGAATTAGTATCGTGCCTTTTAGTATTTTATTATCAAATTTTATTTTTGTATCAAAGGAAGATCAATAATAATACAACTATGTTCTACTGTAAATATACATGAAGACTTATCATCTTTATAGGTAAAATTTTTATTCAACACTTTCATATTTGCTTTTATTTTAATGCAAACTATAGAATACTTTTGATTTTCTATTTTTATATACTCACCAATTTTTAACATAATACTTGTTGTAATATTAGTTGAATTATTAAAATATTCATAAATATAATTTAATGCTTTTATAAATTGTGTAGCATTTATTTTTAAATTTGGTATTGAAGGATCATATTTTTTAGTATATTTAATATTTGAATTAATTTGTTTATTCGCAATTGCTAAATCAGTAAGAGTAAAAATATTAGTCATATTAGTATATTTTTTATCTATTTTAGTATTATTTTTTACTGTAACACTTTTGTAAAGTTTCATATGAATTTCATTATCATTTTCATAAAAAACAGTAATAGCATAAAAAGTATAATTTTTTAAATTCAAATCTATATATGTGGTTAAAGAACCATAAGATTTAGAGGCATATTTTAGGCTTAAGTCATATAGTTCTTTTATTTC
This sequence comes from Arcobacter sp., assembly GCA_016744485.1. Lineage (GTDB taxonomy): Bacteria > Campylobacterota > Campylobacteria > Campylobacterales > Arcobacteraceae > BB30. The sequence continues at coordinate 3,900 of JADGEG010000070.1, forward strand.
AATTTTATTTAATAAAAATTGTGCTTCTTGATTAGAATAAGATATCTTAGATTCTTCATAAAATGATAAAACTGGATTTAAATCTAATTCAATCCAATTTTCATAAAAATTCATTTTAACTTTCTACATAATTTTTAAGGTTCTTACCAACTTTTGGATGTTTTAATTTTTTAATAGCACTTGATTCTATTTGTCGTACTCGTTCTCTTGTAACTGATAATTCTTTACCTATTTCTTCTAGTGTTCGATCAGAAACATCTTCCATTAAACCAAATCTCATTCGCACAACTGCTTGTTCTCTTTCATTTAACTGAGCTAATATTTGATCAATTTGATTTTGTAAATCTTCTTTCATAATATTATCCATTGGAGTTGGAGCTTTTTCATCTGTAACAAAATCACCAAACTTACCATCATCATCGCTTCCAATAGGAGCCTCTAAAGATACAGGTTCTTTAGTGATCTTAATCACTTGTTTTACTTTATCAATAGGCAAACCAACTTCCTTAGAAATTTTTTCAACATCTGGTTCTTTACCATCTTCTTGAATACCTTTTCGTATTATTTTATTAATTCTATTAATCGTTTCTATCATATGAATAGGAATTCTAATTGTTCGTGCTTGATCAGCAATTGCTCTACTTATTGCTTGTCTAATCCACCATGTCGCATATGTTGAAAATTTGTAACCTTTTTTATACTCAAACTTATCAACTGCTTTCATCAACCCAATATTTCCTTCTTGTATTAAATCTAAAAAGGGTAGTCCTCTATTTGTATATCTTTTTGCAATTGATACAACAAGTCTTAAGTTTGATTTTGCCATTCTAGTTTTTGATAAATCTGTAACTTTTTTACCATGTTTTATTTGTTCTAAAACATCTTTAAGTTCTTCAGGTTCCAAATCAAAGCCATCTTTAGAAGCTTCTGCTGTTTGAAAAAGTTTTTTTATTTCCATATAAGTTGATACCATCGTAGCTTCTGGAACCATAGATGTAATTTGTACTTTAGATAGATTAATAATATTTTCTAAAAGTTTTTGATGGTTTTTTAATAAACCATCATTAAATAAAGGAAGTCTGTATTCTAGTCTTTTTAATTCCATATCAAAACCTGTATCAGATTTTAATGCAGTTTCCATTGCTTTTACAATCTCAGTAATAAGCTTTGAAGTAGGTCCTAAACTTAATAAAGACTCTTTTAACATTTTCTTTTTAAAAGCTCCTGTTAAGTCATAAGTCATTTGATCTGTTTCATTTGTAAATACTTCAACTTCTTTTAATTGAAATTTTAACCAGTCTTTTTTTGCTTTTTCTAAAACTTTAAATGCTATAACAATTGTTTCAGCTCTTTTATCTAGTTTTTTTTGTTTTTTTGAACCTATTTCAGAATCATCCGAACTTGTATCATCAGAATCATCATCAAAGTTCCTAAATAGCTCCTTTACTTTACGTTCCCTGTTTACTAAAGGTTCCTTATATTCTAAGATAAAATCTATTAAATAAGGAACATAACAAATAGCATCTAATATGATATCTTCACCTAATTCTATTCTTTTTGAAATTTCTATTTCTTCTTCTTTAGTAAGTAGAGGAATTTGACCCATTTCTCTTAAATACATTCGTACAGGTGAATCAGATCTTGACCATTCTAAAAGTTCTTTATTCTTTAAAAAATCAAAGATATCACCTTTGTTATCTTTTAATAACTTCATTCTTAAATCTGCTCTTTTTTTAGCATCAGAAGCATTCATTCTTTTTGCTTGTTCTTGTGAAGACATTAAAGTCACATTATATAACTGAATAAAAGCTAGAAGTTTTTTTATATTTGATAAAGAAGGTGTTTTTGAGAAAATTTTAATAAGATTTTCATAAGTTAGTATTGAGTCTTTAACCTCTTTTACTGTCTCTTCAATAAGTTTATTTAAATCTTTTGTACTCATAATTTCTTATTCCTCTTCTTTCTTATATCGCACTCATTATACTCAAATTATTTTAAAAAACAATTAACTGCTTTTTATTTAATCTAAAATTATTCATTTTTGTGATAAAATAGCTTGTTTATAAAAAATAACTTTAAATAAAAGAGGATTGTATTATGAATATTATTATTGGTAAAACATGGAACTTTGGAGCTAATATTGATACTGATATTATAATTGCTGCAAGATATCTTAATAACTCAGACCCCAAACATTTAGCAAAATATATTATGGAAGATATTGATCCTGAATTTTCTAAAAAATTATCTAAAGGTGATATTATAGTTGCAGGTGAAAATTTTGGTTGTGGAAGTTCAAGAGAACATGCTCCTATAGCTTTAAAAACTGCTGGAGTTGCCGCTGTAATTGCTCCAACATTTGCTAGAATATTTTACAGAAATGCTTTTAATATGGGACTTCCTATTTTTGAGTTACCTCAAGCCTTGGAAATAAAAGAAGGTGATAATATTTCTATAAATTTAGACGAAGGCACTATTACAAATAATACACAAGGTAAAACATATAAATTTGTTCCTATTCCTCCTTTTATGCAAGAACTGATCCAATGTGGTGGTTTGATTAATTATGCAAAAGAAGAAATTAAAAAGGAAAAAAATGTCTAAAAACTATAAAATTTCAATAATAAAAGGTGATGGAATTGGTCCTGAGATTATTGATGAAGCTATAAAAGTATTAGATATAGTTTCATATAATTGTGGTTTTACTTTGGAGTATAAAGAATATTTAATGGGTGGAATTGCTATTGATGTTACTGGAAAACCTTTGCCACAAGAAACTATTGACGGTGTTTTAAACTCAGATGCTTGTTTATTTGGAGCAATTGGTGGAGCTAAATGGGACTCCTTACCAAGAGAGTTAAGACCAGAAACTGGACTTTTAAATTTTAGAGAAGCTATGGGGGTATATGCAAATTTAAGACCTGCTGTTATATATGATGAATTAATAAATGCGTCAACACTAAAAGCTGAAATAATTGAGGGTGTTAATATTATGGTGGTTCGTGAGCTAATTGGTGGCATATATTTTGGAAAACCACGAGCAAATGATGGACAAAAAGCTTATAATACTATGATATATACTAAAGATGAAATAATTAGAATTGGTAAAAAAGCTTTTGAAATTGCTATGAGCCGAGATAAAAGAGTATGCTCAGTTGATAAGGCAAATGTATTAGAAGTTTCTCAATTATGGAGAGATACTATGATTGAGTTAAGTGCTTCTTATCCAGAAGTAGAACTTACTCATATGTATGTAGATAATGCAACTATGCAATTAGTACGAAACCCAAAACAATTTGATGTAATAGTAACAGGAAATATTTTTGGAGATATTTTAAGTGATACAGCTTCTATGGTTGTAGGTTCAATTGGACTTCTTCCTTCTGCTTCCACAGGGGATAAAACAGCAATTTATGAACCAATTCATGGTTCTGCCCCTGATATTGCAGGACTTGGAATAGCAAACCCAATTGCTACGATTCAAAGTGCGGCTATGATGCTTAGATATTCACTAGGAGAGACTCAAGCTGCTGATATAATAGAAAAAGCAATTAAACAAGCTCTTAAAAAAGGTTACAGAACAGAAGATTTAGCCAGCTTTGATACAAAACATCTTGTTAGTACATCTGAGATGGGAAATATTATCGCTGATTTTATTGATAAATAACCTTTTATTTTTTAAAGTTTTTTGAATGAATCAGTAAAATTTGTATGAAAAATTTAAAATACTTTGAATAATTAAGTTTTAGGACTAAAAATCTTTATTTTATACTTTTAGGGTACCTATGTCTAGTTTTTGATGTCAGTAATAAATGTATATTTATAAAAAATTATGTTAAGATTAGTTTATCTATTAAAATTATGGAGTTTTATATGTCAAATAAAAAATATAGATTAGTTACTAGAAGTGATATGGATGGTTTAGTATGTGGAACATTATTAAAATATCTAGAAATTATAGATGAAATAACTTTTGTTCATCCAAAAGATATGCAAGATGGTAAAATCAAAATCACATCTAATGATATTACAACTAATTTACCTTATGTTGATGGTGTTCACTTATCATTTGACCATCATTTTAGTGAGAGCTTAAGAAACGATAAAAAAGATAATCATATAATAGATGTTGATGCACCAAGTGCAGCTGAAGTTGTATATCAATACTATAAAAAAGATAAAAATTTTCCGAATAACTTTCAAGTTATTTTAGATGCTGCAAATAAAGCAGATTCTGCTGATTTTTCAAAAGAGGAAATATTAAATCCAAAAGATTGGACTTTACTTAGTTTTTTAATGGATTCAAGAACAGGGTTAGGAAGATTTAGAGACTTTACTGTTTCAAATTATCAGCTTATGTTAAATTTAATTGATTATTGTGCGAACCATAACATCGATGATATTCTTAATTTGGCTGATGTAAAAGAAAGAGTAAATTTATACTTTAAGTATCAAGAAGAATTTAAAGAACAATTAATAAGATGTACGACAGTTTATGATAATTTAATTGTAATAGACTATAGAAATGAAGAGATAATTTATCCAGGTAATAGATTTTTAATTTATGCTATGTATCCAGATGCTAATATTTCTATTCATCAAGTTTGGGGAAGAGATAGACAGAATATCGTTTTTAGTACGGGGAAGTCTATCATAAATAAATCTTCAAGTACAAATATAGGTGAGCTTATGTTAAAACACGGTGGTGGTGGGCATAAAGCTGCTGGTGGTTGTCAAGTTTGTATTGAAGATGCACCTGATGTATTAAATAATATAATTAAAACCATTAATAAAGATGGCTAAGTTAAAGAATAAATATTATAAATAATTAAGGCAATATGAATAAAAAAGAACTAAAAAAACTAATGTCAAATCTTCCTTTAACTCCTGGTATTATGGGAAGATCTCTATATTTTAATTCTGCTGTTTTAATTCCTTTAGTAAAAATTAAAAGAGAATATTTTATTTTATTTCAAAAAAGAGCAAAATACATAAGACAAGGTGGTGATATATGTTTTCCTGGCGGTGCTTATGAAGAACTTGATAAAAACTTTGAACAAACTGCTTTGAGAGAAACTAAAGAAGAATTAGGGATTAAAAAAAAACATATTAAAATTATTGGAAAACTTGATACTTATGTTGCCCCAATTGGAGCAATTATTGAACCAATTATTGGAATATTGAAAAAATCAACTTTAAAAAAAATTATTATAGATAAAAATGAAGTAGAAAAGACTATTTTAATTCCTTTAAAGTTTTTTGAAAATTATAAAGCAAAAATATATACTTTAAAGCATGAAATACATCCTTTTTCTATAGATGAAAATGGCAATAAAGAAATACACCTACCAGTTGATGAACTAAAGCTACCCCAAACTTATCAAAAATCTTGGGGAAATAAATCTCATAAAGTTTGGGTATATAAATATAAAAATAATGTTCTGGTTACTGGTTAATTGTTGTTGGTTATTTCTTGAAAAAATCTACTTTCTTCCAAAACCCATTGTTTTCTTGTTGAA